>CAZAMS010000239.1:0-8482 GCA_964486305.1 uncultured Aestuariivirga sp. | reverse complement strand
GGGATTGCGGTCGCCGGTAATTTCGGCGAAGCCCACGACATCAGATGACTTTACTTCCTTCTCATAACTCTCGGTCAAACCGATCGAAAGGTCTTCGAAATACAGTGTGCGGGTTGGCGGCAGCATGGTCTCGACTTTCTTGGGCAACAACACGGATGATTACCCCAAAGATAGAGAAGATGCACAAGTACCAAAGGACCAATAGCAGTACTCATGAAGAGTACGGAAGGCTTTGACCTGCTCCCCGTTACGACCTCATTTTTAAGTTAGTCCTGCTCCGAGTTGATCTGAGACCATTCCTTGGACCGTTGGAAGTTAGAGTTTTCAGCTTCTTGCTGTACGGAAAACCCTCGCAAATGCAATAGGTTGACTGCCTTAAATTGAATGAATTTACCGTGCCCAATTCACGTGTACAATAAACACTGGTTTTTCGTACACCCCCAGGTGTGATCGTGCGTAGTTCTGGGCCCTCTGGCTCGCGATTCAACAAGTGACGACCATGTTCTAATACCTAAAGTTGAATTTAATCCTATGGCATCTGGAAGGCCCGTGGACAGGAATCTGCCCCTCTGGGCTACCCACCCAGCGGACCCGGCTGGAAACCCGCTGCAGCACGCTCCTATTGCGTTTAAAAGCCTATTACGAGTTTATAGTCCTAGTTACCTTTTGCCATCAGCGCATCAATCTCTCCCCGCATCGGCATGGAAGGGGCCGTCCCCGCCTTGGTCACCGATAACGCCGCACACGCACAGGCAAAGCGCATGGCCTCAACCGGCG
This sequence comes from uncultured Aestuariivirga sp., assembly GCA_964486305.1. GTDB lineage: Bacteria > Pseudomonadota > Alphaproteobacteria > Rhizobiales > Aestuariivirgaceae > Aestuariivirga. The sequence goes on along the minus strand of CAZAMS010000239.1, from coordinate 7,705 downwards.
CACGGCCCTCGCCGATGGCAACGGCAAAGGCTCCATTGAAGGCATCGCCAGCACCCGTCGTTTCCACAACTTTCACCTTGTAGGTCGGCACATGAACCGATTGTTCGCGGTTGTGCAGCAGCGCGCCATTTGCCCCCAAGGTGATGAGCGCATTCTTCGCGCCCAATTTCAAAAGCGCATCGCCGGCTTTTCGCGCCTCATCGACCGTATTGACCGGCACCCCGGTTATGTCCGCAGCCTCCGTTTCATTCGGCGTGACATAATCGCAAAGGGCATAAATCGCGGGATCAATTTTCGCCGCAGGCGCGGGGTTAAAAACCGTGATCACCCCGTGCTTGCGCGCCCGTTCCAATCCCCGCCTACTCGCGGAAACGGCTGTCTCAAGCTGCGTCACAAAAACTTGCGAGCCGGATATGGCCTTTTCCGCCGCGGACACATCATCGGCGGTGAGCGTGCCGGCGGCTCCGGCTTCCACGATGATGGCGTTGTCGCCTGTCTCGCTCGACACAAAAATGAAGGCGGCGCCCGTGGGCGATGTTTCCGAAATCAAAACTTGGGATGTATCGATGCCATCGGCGCCCCAGGTTTTCAGCGCGATGTCGCCAAAGGAGTCGCGGCCAAGCTTGGCGATGAAGCTGACGTTGCCGCCGGCCCTTGCCGCCGCAACCGATTGGTTCGAACCCTTGCCTCCGGGGCCCATTGCAAAGCCCTGGCCCAAAAGCGTTTCGCCCATGACGGGCAGGCGCTTGGCCCGAAACGCCAGGTCAGCAACGAAGATTCCGAGAATCGAAATACGTGGCTTGCTCATGCAGCACTCGGCGGAATGACACCCTTCTTGAAAACGAAGCAGCCATAAAACCGCGTCTCGCCCGTCTGGATCACGCAATAGGCTTTCTTCGCGAGATCATAAAAGGCAAAGCGCTCGATAGAACCCATGGGCCACGGGCGCCCCTCCGCCTTGTCGATCTCGGCCTGCACTTCCGCCTGCACCGGCGGCACCTCATTGGGCTTGCCGACAATTTCCATGCGGCCCGCCGGCTTGTCCACAAAACTATCGAGCGGCATAACCGACAAGATCGCCCGCGCCGCACGCGCCGCACTCACTCCATCAATGCGCAGAAGCTTGCCATGCACCGTTTGCCTGGCCACGGAATCGGCCGGAAAATTCGTATCGCAAATGATCAGGTCATCGCCATGCCCCATGGCGCGGAGCGCGTAGAGAACATCGGCATTGAGCAATGGATCGAGCGACTTGAGCACGTGGACCTCCCATATTTTTTTGCATTTGAACCATAAAATTACGGCAGGTCCAACCTTATTTCATCAATCCACATCTCTTCCAGATTGCTGCCCCGACCTTTTCGGTCAACGACAAGGAAGCGGCTCTGGTCCTCCAGCACAAGCAGCGGAAAGTGCCAGGTGTTGCGGGCGTAGTTGATGCCCTGGCGGCCCGTGGCCCTGAAGGCGCGGAAGCTTTTGGCGTCCTGCGGCTCCACACACACAACAACCAGCCAGGGCCGGTCCTGCAAGGGATAGAAAATCTGGCTGCCCAGCGGATGCCGCTCCATGAGCTTGAGCGCAATGGGCTTAGGCCGCGGATTAGCGCTAACAATACTAATGTTAACTTCCCCAACATCAACCCGGGCCAGATCATTGAAGCGCTCGGCAGAGCCCTGATTGATCGGATAATGCTGCGCACCTTCGATTTCGATAACATCACCAAACGGCGCGAAGGACGCTTTCGTCAATGGTTCTGGTTTGAGCGTGACCATTATCTGGCGTTAAGTTTCATGTGACGGTTCACGTCCTTGTAGAGCAGATAGCGGAACCGGCCCGGACCGCCCGCATAGCAGGCCTGCGGGCAAAAGGCGCGAAGCCACATGTAATCGCCGGCTTCCACTTCAACCCAATCCTGGTTGAGCCGGTAAACCGCCTTGCCCTCCAGAACATAAAGCCCGTGCTCCATCACATGGGTCTCGGCAAAGGGAATAACGCCGCCGGGCTCGAAAGTGACGATGGTCACATGCATGTCGTGCCGCATGTCATCATGGCTCACAAAGCGCGTTGTCGCCCAAACGCCATTGGTATCCGGCATCGGAATAGGCTTGATATCCTTTTCATTCACCACGAACGCATCCGGAATTCCAAGCCCTTCCACGAATTCATAAGCTTTGCGGATCCAGTGAAAACGCACCGGCTGTTTGCTCGAATTCCTCACGCTCCATTTTGCCCCCGGAGGAATGAAGGCATAGCCACCGCGCTGCATGGCATGTGATTTTCCTGCTAACGTAAGGCTCAACTCGCCTTCAACCACAAACAACACGCCTTCTGCATTGGCATCAGGTTCCGGCTTGTCGCTGCCACCATCGGGGGCAACTTCCATGATGTATTGCGAGAAGGTTTCGGCAAACCCCGAAAGCGGACGCGACAGCACCCAGGCCCGCGTCTTTTCCCAGAACGGCAAATAGCTCGCTGTGATGTCACGCAACACGCCCTTGGGGATAACCGCATAGGCTTCGGTGAAAACCGCCCGGTCCGTCAGCAGCGCGCTTTGCGGGGGTAATCCGCCATGGGGTGCATAATAGGTGCGGTCTGTCATCTCTAGTCCTTATTCTATGTAAACGGCGCGGAAATCATTGACGTTGGTGAGCGTCGGCCCGGTGATGATCTGGTCTTTCAAACTCTCGAAAAACCCATGCCCGTCATTGTTGAAAAGCGAGGCCCAGGGATCAATGCCCATGGCGCGGGCGCGCATCAGCGTATCGGCCGTGACAAATGCCCCCGCCACCTCGCGCGCGCCATCCACACCATCCGTATCCGCGGCAAGTGCTGTAATCTTTTCTGCGCCATCAAGCTTCAGCGCCAGCGCCATAAGAAATTCAACATTGCGCCCGCCTGCTCCGGACCCCCGCACCGTTACCGTCGTCTCGCCCCCCGAAATCAGCACGCAAGGCGCAGGCAGCGGTTGCCCAAAGCGGCGCGACTGCAACGCGATGCCTGCCATGACGAACCCAACCTCGCGCGCCTCGCCTTCAATGGAATCACCGAGGATAATGGGCGTGATGCCATTCTTGCGAGCGATTGCCGCTGCTGTCTCCAAAGACTTTTGCGGCGAGGCAATAAGCCTAGTCTCCACATTCGCAAGGCGATAGTCACCCGGTTTCGGCGTTTCATCAATGGCACTTTCGAGATGGCGGATGACCGCCGGTGGCGCATCGATCTTATACTTTGCAATGATGGCGCACGCCTGCGCAAATGTTGTGGGATCGGCAACCGTGGGACCGGAACCAACAGCAGCGAGATCATCACCCGGTACATCAGAAATAACCAGACTTACCACACGGGCCGGATAGGCAGCCGCCGCAAGCCTTCCGCCCTTGATGGCCGAGAGATGCTTGCGCACGCAATTCATTTCTGAAATCGGCGCACCGCTCTTCAACAGAGCCCGGTTCACGGCGCGCTTCTCTTCCACCGAAATGCCTTCCGCCGGAAGGCTGAGCAGGGCCGAGCCACCACCGGAAATAAGGGCAACAACGAGATCATCTGCAGAGAGGCCCCGTACCATGCTGAGCATCCGCCGCGCGCCCTTGGTGCCCGCATCATCGGGAACCGGATGGGCCGCTTCAATGATTTCAATCTGCTTGCACGGCACCGCATGTCCGTATCGCGTCACAATCAGGCCTTCGACCGGACCATTCCAGGCCTTCTCAAAAGCCTGTGCCATTGCAGCAGAGGCCTTGCCCGTTCCCACAACAAGCGTCCTGCCTTTTGGCTTTGCCGGCAAATTCTGCGGCACACATTGGTCTGGCATGGCTGCAACCACTGCAGCGTCAAACATGGACCGCAAAAATTTATGCGTGGCTTCGGGCGTCATGGAATTAACTCTTTTGGTTTTGTCCAATCTCATGATTGGCCAGCAATTCAAGCGCCTTCACTAGAGCCGAATGATCGAGCTTGCCATGTCCATTTGCGACACATGCATTGAAAAGTTCCTGCGCCGTGGCCGTATTGGGAAGCGCCACGCCCATCTGCCTGCCGCTCGCAAGCGCCAGATTCAGATCCTTTTGGTGCAGTTCAATACGGAAGCCCGGATCGAAGGTGCGCTTCACCATGCGCTCGCCATGAACCTCAAGAATACGCGATGCCGCAAACCCTCCCATCAGGGCCTGCCGGACCTTGGCCGGATCGGCCCCCGCTTTTGAAGCAAAAAGCAACGCCTCGCCAACCGCCTCGATGGTCAGCGCAACAATGATCTGGTTGGCCACCTTGGTCGTCTGGCCATCGCCATTTCCGCCAACAAGGGTGATGTTCTTGCCCATCTTTTCAAACAGGGGCTTCACCCGCTCAAACGCCGCCTCGGGTCCGCCCACCATGATCGTGAGCGAGGCGGCCTTCGCGCCCACCTCGCCGCCGGAAACCGGCGCATCAAGATATTCGGCACCCGTTGCGTTCACCCGCGCTGCGAAATCCTTTGTGGCAATGGGCGAGATGGAGCTCATGTCCACCACGATCTTGCCTTTGGACAGACCCTCCGCCACGCCACTCTTGTTGAAGAGAACCTTTTCCACATCCGGCGTATCGGGCACCATGACAATGATGATCTCGGAGCTCTTGGCGACTTCCACCCCGCTGCTGCAGGCTGTGGCGCCCGCCTCGGTAAGGGCCTTCGGCACCGGGCCATAGGTGTTGACAAAAAGCTCGTGACCCGCCGCCAGCAGATGGCCAGCCATGGGCGCGCCCATGATGCCAAGACCGATAAACCCGATTTTCATTTGGAACTCCTTATGAACTTAATTCATTTATCCAGCCAAGACCTTCGACTGTTTTTCCCTTCGGCTTGTATTCGCAGCCAACCCATCCGCCATAGCCAAGTGAATCAATCAGCTTGAGAATAAACGGGTAGTTGATTTCACCAGTGCCGGGCTCATGGCGCCCCGGATTATCCGCAATCTGGATGTGCCCGATCCGCGGCATAAGCTTTGTGAGCGTTGCCCCGAGTTCACCTTCCATGCGCTGCATATGATAAACATCATACTGCAGCTTGAGATTGTCAGAGCCGACATCATCGATAACTTCGATGCCTTCTCTGGAACGGTTCAGAAGAAATCCCGGAATGTCGTAGGAATTGATGGGCTCGACGATGAGCAGGATGTTTTCCTTCTTCAGTGCCGTTGCCGCAAAGGAGAGATTGGAAACCAGCGTCGTGTATCCCGTTCGCCGCGAAACATCACTTGGAAGAATGCCGGCAAGGCAATTGATTGTGGTGCAATCCAGCGCCTTGGCATAATCAATGGCCTTGCCCACGCCATCCTGAAACTCGCCAACCCGGTCCGGCAGACAGCCGATGCCGCGCTCGCCCCCATCCCAGTTTCCGGCCGGAAGATTGAAAAGCACCTGTTTCAGGTTGTTGCCGTGAAGGGCTTCAGCCACCTGTTCTTTCGGGAAGGCATAGGGTCCCACATATTCAACTCCGGAGAATCCTGCCTTGGCAGCGGCGGAAAAACGCCCCAGAAAATCATGCTCGCCAAAGAGCATGGACAGATTGGCGCTGAATTTTGGCATCAGGGTCCCTCCCTAGTCGAGCAGTGCAATGGCAGTCGGCGCGTCACTTGCGCTGAGGGCAAGATCCTCGAATTCATTGACCTTGTCGATATCCGTTCCCATGGCAACATTGGTAACGCGTTCAAGAATGATTTCAACCACGATGGGAACGCTGAATTCCTTCATCAGCTTCTTTGCCTTCTCAAATGCCGGCAGAATATCTTCCGGTTTCGTAACCCTGAGGCACTTGCAGCCTAATCCTTCAACCACTTTCACATGGTCAACGCCATAGCTGCCAAGCTCAGGTGTATTGATGTTTTCGAATGACAGCTGCACGCAATAATCCATGTTGAAACCGCGCTGACTCTGCCGGATCAGGCCGAGATAGGCGTTATTCACCAGCACATGGATGTAAGGAACCTTGAATTGCGCCCCCACCGCCAGTTCCTCAATCATGAACTGGAAATCATAGTCACCGGAAATCGCCACAATAGGCGAAGTAGGGTCCGCCGCACGAACCCCAATTGCCGCCGGAATCGTCCAGCCCAACGGGCCTGCCTGCCCGCAATTGATCCAGCCCCGTGGCTTGTAGACATGGAGGAACTGCGCCGCCGCAATCTGCGAAAGCCCGATCGTGCTCACGTAGGTTGTGTCGCGGCCAAAGGCCTTGTTCATTTCCTCATAAACCCGCTGCGGCTTGATCGGCGCATCATCAAAATGCGTGCGCCGAAGCATGGTCTTCTTGCGCTCGCGGCATTCCGCAAGCCAGGCTGAGCGATCCTTCAGCTTGCCCTTCTTCTTCATTTCGGCTGCAACGTCTACGAAGAGTTCAAGCGCAAGCTTTGCATCCGAGGCAATGCTGTAGTCCGCATTGAACACACGGCCGATCTGCGTGGGCTCAATGTCCACATGGGTGAAAGTGCGGCCCTTGGTGTAAACCTCAATGGTTCCCGTGTGCCGGTTGGCCCAGCGGTTGCCAATGCCCAGAATATGATCGGATGCAAGAACCGTCGCATTGCCATAGCGGTGGCTGGTCTGAAGCCCTGCCATTCCCACCATCTGCGGGTGGTCATCGGGAATGGTTCCCCAGCCCATCAGGGTTGGAACCACAGGAACGCCGGTAATTTCTGCGAACTTCACCAGAAGTTCAGACGCATTGGCATTGATGATGCCGCCGCCGGCCACAATAAGCGGGCGCTCGGCTGCATTGAGCAGGGTCAGCGCCTTCTCAATCTGCGCCCGCGATGCCGCAGGCTTGTAAACCGGCAAGGGCTGATAGGTTTCGGGATCAAAATCGATTTCGCTCATCTGCACGTCAAAGGGCAGATCAATCAGCACCGGTCCCGGCCTGCCCGAACGCATCAAATGAAAGGCGTGCTGGAATGTGCCGGGAACCTGCGCGGCTTCCCGCACCGTAACCGCCCACTTGCACACGGGTTTGGCAATGGATTCAATATCGACGGCCTGGAAATCTTCCTTGTAAAGCCGCGCCCGCGGCGCCTGACCCGTAATGCACAATATCGGAATGGAATCGGCTGACGCAGAATAAAGCCCGGTGATCATATCGGTTCCCGCCGGCCCCGAAGTGCCAAGGCACACACCGATATTGCCCGGCTTGGCGCGGGTATAGCCTTCGGCCATGTGGGAGGCACCTTCCACATGGCGGGCCAGCATATGGCCAATGATATTGCGCGGACGCATCGCCGCATAAAACGGATTGATGGCAGCGCCGGGAACGCCAAAGGCATGGCGCACGCCCTCAAGCTCAAGAATGCGAACGGCAGCTTCGGCAGCAGTCATCTTTGGCATGGTTTGCCTCCCTCAGGTTTCAAAACAATATTTGCGCCAAATCATCAAAAGGTCCAATATATTGTTTAGCTTGATCTAGAGGTTTTGCATATGGAACTCCGGCACATCCGATACTTCCTGGCGCTTGCGGAAACGCTGAATTTCACCGTGGCTGCAAAACGGCTCAACATGTCCCAGCCACCCCTCAGCCAGCAGATCGCCGATCTTGAGCGTGAGCTTTCCGTGAGACTCTTCGACCGTCACAGCCGGAGCGTTGCATTGACAGCGGCAGGGCAAGTTTTTCGACGGCATGCCGAGGCCATGCTGGCCCAGGCCCAGCAGGCCGCCGACGAAGTCAAGGCGATTGACCGTGGAA
>CAZAMS010000238.1:0-5661 GCA_964486305.1 uncultured Aestuariivirga sp. | reverse complement strand
ACGCTCTAGCCCCAGGTTCTCTCCAGAACACTGAGCCAGTTTTCATGGGAGATCTTGGCGATCAGCTTTTCGCCATACTGCCGTTCGCGCAGGGCCTCAATTAGGTTGGGCAGACCCGTTGCGTCTCCAATGGCGGCAGGAATCCGCGCGCCATCGAAATCCGAACCTAGCCCCACACAGTTTTCACCCGCTACCTTGATGAGATGATCAAGGTGGCGCACCATGATGTCGAGTTGCGTGTCGGTCCGCCAGCGTCCATCTTCGCGCAAAAATCCGCTGGCAAAATTGAGGCCCACCATGCCGCCGCTATCCCTGATGGCCTTGAGCTTGTCGTCGTTGAGGTTGCGCGACGAGGAGCAAATGGCCAGTGCATTTGAATGTGTCGCCGCCAATGGCGCCCTGCTGAGCTTTGCCGCGTCCCAAAAACCTTTCTCATTTAAATGAGATAAATCAATAAGTAAGTGTCGCTCATTGCAGTAACGGATGAGGTCCTTGCCTGCCTCGGTCAGGCCATCGCCCGTATCGCCCGTCGAGGGAAACCGAAACGGCACCCCGTGGCCAAAAATATTGGACCGGCTCCACACCGGCCCCAGCGAGCGCAAGCCACTTTCGTAGAGCACATCGAGTGTTTTGAAATCCGCATCGATGGCCTCCGCCCCTTCGATGTGGAAGATCGCCGCCATAACGCCTTTCGCCAGACAGTCCCGGATTTCGCCCGCCGTGCGGCAAACCTTGAATTTTCCCTGTGACCCCCTCTCGATACGAAGCAGGAGGGCAGCCATTTCCAGTGTTTTGCGCAAGGCGCTGGGCAGGGCCAATTGCCCCGCCAGTGGCGGGTTCACCTCGTCGTCATCACCCGGCAGGTCTTCGCCATCGGCGGGCGCAAAGATCGCAAAGAAACCGCCGGCAAACCCGCCCTTTTTCATCCGCGGCATATCGAGATGGCCCTGGCCATCGCCATTCAGGAAATCAGAAACAGGATCGCCCTCCGTCTTCAGCCAAAGACGGAGCAGCACATCATTGTGGCCATCAAAAATCGGAACTGGGCTCATGCGGCCCCGGGTGCCAGAACAGTTTCGGCCAAATGCACCCAATAGCTGATGCCGAAGGGGATCGCCTCGTCGTTGAAGTCAAAAGCCGGGTGATGCAAATAGGCCGTGTTGCCATTGCCAACGAACATGAAAGCACCCGGTCGCGCTTCCAGCATGAATGAAAAATCCTCCGCCCCCATGACCGGCGCAACATTTGCATCGACGTTCTGTGTCCCTGCCACACTTCGCGCCACAGACGTGGCTGTTGCCGTCCCGTCTGGGTGATTGAGGGTGACGGGATAGCCCATTGTCAGTTCGTAATTGACAACTGCCTCGCCGCCGAGCGCTGCAGCGACCCCTTGCGCAGTGCGTTGAATGTTCGTTTTCGCTAAGTCGCGCAATTCCGGTTTGAGTGTGCGGGCCGTACCGATCAGCATGGCCTCCTGCGGAATGACATTGTTGGCATGTCCTGCATTGAAGCGTGTGATGGAAACGACAAGTGAATCCAGCGGATCGGCATTGCGCGAGGCAATCCCCTGAAGGGCGCTGACGATCTGCGCGCCGATGAAGATGGGATCGATTGTCCGGTGGGGTGCAGCAGCGTGTCCGCCTTTGCCACGCACGGTAATCGAAAACGTGTCCATTGCCGCCAACATTGGACCAGGCCGGGTTGCAAAATGGCCCACCGGGAGGCCGGGCCAGTTGTGCATGCCGTAAACGCTTGCTATGCCGAAGCGTTCCATCATGCCATCCTTCACCATTTCATCGGCTCCGCCACCGCCTTCCTCGGCGGGCTGGAAAATCACCGCAACGGACCCACGAAAGTTCCGCGTTTCGCAGAGATGGCGCGTTGCCCCCAGTAGCATCGCCGTATGCCCGTCATGGCCGCAGGCATGCATACGGCCGGGAATCCTCGAAGCATATTCAAGGCCGGTTTCCTCGGTAATCGGCAGGGCATCCATGTCGGCCCGCAGGCCAACAACGGAACCTTCACCTTGGCGGCCTTTGATCATGCCAACAACTCCCGTACGGCCAATACCCGTCACCACCTCGTCACAACCGAAGGACTTGAGCTTTTCCGCCACGAATGCCGAAGTTCGATGGGTATCGAACAGGAGTTCCGGATTCATGTGCAAATCGCGCCGCCAAGCCGCAATTTCGGGCTGCAATTCGACGGCACGATTGAGCAACGGCATGGATATGGGCTTTCTTGGTATTTGCCGTTACGCCTTGGCGTGCATCGCCTCGACATATTCCCAGTTCACCAGGCTATCGACAAAGGCTTCGAGATATTTCTGCCGCGCGTTGCGATAGTCGATGTAATAGCTGTGCTCCCACACATCGCAGCCGAGGATGGGCTTGGCCCCGTGCATCAGCGGATTTTCGCCATTTGGCGTTTTCATGATGGCGAGCTTGCCATCCTTCACCGCAATCCAGCACCAGCCCGAGCCAAACTGCGTCATCCCGGCCTGCACGAAATCTGTCCGCATCTTGTCATAGCCGCCGAGATCGGCGTCGACAGCCTTGGCAAGCTTTGCAGGCAGCTTGTTGCCACCGCCCTTGGGCTTCATCCAGTTCCAGAAATGATTATGGTTATAATGCTGGCCCACATTGTTGACGAGGCCCGCCGTCTTGTCAGCGAAGGCCTTCTTGCAAATCTCTTCAATTGAGAGCGAGGCGAGTGGTGAATCCTTGAGCAGGTTATTGCCATTGGTCACATAGGCCATGTGATGCTTGTCGTGATGGAATTCGAGGGTTTCCTTCGACATGAAAGGGCCAAGCGCATCGTAGGCGTAAGGCAGGACAGGCAGTTCGAGGGCCATGTTTTTCTCCATTGATTGATAGGTCTTTCTAGTCGCTTAGCTTGGAACGTGCAAGGAATGAGGCTAGGCTGCAAACAGAGGTGACCCATGCCAAAACCAGCCATCATCCGCTTTGATGCCAATGCCAAAATGGAGCAATGGCCGGATTTTCCGGAAAGCGAAGTATCATCAGGTGACCGGAGCAGTCATGGTCATCGCTGGTTCGAGGACAAGGTCTTGGGCTTTTCCGTAGGTATCTGGGAGGCGGATGCCAATCTTGGCCGCTGGATGAAATGGCCGGTCCATGAATTCATGATCCTCCTCGACGGCGAAGTGGTTATGGTCGAGGAAGACCGTGAGACCGTCGTCAAAGCAGGCGAAAGTTTCTTCATCCCCAAAGGCCGGCGCTGCATCTGGAACCAGGCGGGCTACATCAAAAAATTCATGGTGCTCTTTGACGATCCCGCAGGCGATCATATGCAGCCAATCTTCAAGATTGATCCCAAGGTAAAGGTGAAACCTTCAACGCCACCCTCTGCGGATATTCTGCATTCTGCCGTGCCGACCCAAAACACGCACGAGTATTTCAAGAACAAGACGGGTGAGTTTACCGTCGGCGTCTGGGATACCACTGGCTATCACCGCAAGCTCATCGCCTTTCCGCGTCACGAGCTGATGCATTTACTGGATGGCTCCGTCACTTTCACCGATGACAAGGGTGGAACGCAAACCTTCCGCGCCGGAGACACATTCTTCGTGCCGCTGGGCACGCCAAATTCCTGGAAATCCGAAGGCTATTTGCGGAAGATCTACTGCATCTTCCAGCCGGGTTAGCTCTCCCCCACCACATCATGTCCGTGCTTGACACGGCCATCTTCTGTGCTCGTGACCAGATGCCCGCATCAAGTGCGGGCATGATGAGAGAAATTATTTGAGCTTCTTCTCCATGAAAATGTTGAACGGATCATCGGACGGATAATCACCAAAGGCAGGGCAATCCACATAGCCAATCGCCCGGTAAAGTCCCAAGGCTTCCGGCTGCGATATGCCCGTTTCAAGCCGTGAAATGCTGCGGCCCTCAGCAAGCATTTCCGCCTCGATATGCGCCATGATTTTGAGCCCCAGACCCAGCCCCCGCGATTTGGGATGCACATAGACGCGTTTCACTTCCGCGTAGTCCTCATAAAGCCAGAACGCGCCGCAACCCAAAATCACGCCATCCACCGCCACCGAATAAAACCGCATTTCAGGCTGCGCCATGGTTTCAAGATCGAGCTGGTAGTTGCTCTCGGCCGGGTAAAGCATGTTCTGATAGGCGTCGAGCTCCTCAATGAGTTGCCGCACCGGGCCTTCCCGCGGATCAACTTTCTGAATGACAATCTCGACCATCACTGAAATGCCTGCAAGCCCGTCTGCGCGCGGCCCAGAATGAGCGCGTGAACGTCATGGGTGCCCTCATAGGTGTTCACTGTTTCAAGGTTCACCATGTGGCGGATCACATGATACTCATCGGAAATGCCATTGCCGCCATGCATGTCGCGCGCCGCCCGCGCAATGTCCAAGGCCTTGCCGCAATTGTTGCGCTTCATCAGTGAAATGGCCGGCGGTGCCGCAACGCCCCGCTCCAACGCGCGCCCCAAGGCCAAAGCCCCATGCGTTCCCAGAGTGATTTCCGTTTGCATGTCAGCCAGTTTTTTCTGGATGAGCTGATTGGCAGCCAATGGCTTGCCAAATTGCTTGCGGTCCAGTGTGTACTGCCGCGCCCGGTGCCAGCAATCCTCCGCCGCACCCATCACCCCCCAGGCAATGCCATAGCGCGCCTTGTTGAGGCAGCCGAAGGGGCCAGCAAGTCCTTGTGCCTTTGGGAGCAGGGCCTCTTCAGGCAATTCAACATTTTCGAGAACAATCTCACCGGTCACCGAAGCGCGCAGCGAAACCTTGCCTTCAATGATAGGTGTTGAAAAACCCTTCATCCCGCGTTCAACCAGAAAGCCATGAATGCCTTCATCGTCTAACTTCGCCCAGACCACGGCCACATCCGCGATAGGTGAATTGGTAATCCACATCTTGGAACCATTGAGCACAAAGCCGCCCTGCACCTTCTTGGCCCGCGTTTTCATGCCACCGGGATCAGAACCCGCATCGGGCTCCGTCAGGCCAAAACAGCCGACGATTTCGCCCGTGGCCAGTTGCGGCAGATATTTCTTGCACTGGGCTTCCGTGCCGTAAGCTTCGATGGGGTGCATCACGAGGGAGTTCTGCACACTCATGGCCGAGCGATAGCCCGAATCCACCCGCTCAACCTCCCGTGCCACCAGCCCGTAAGCCACATAACCAAGCCCAGCGCCGCCATACTTCTCAGAAGTCATCACGCCGAGAAAGCCCATCTCGCCCAGCTCGTTCATGATGGCGCGGTCAAACTTCTCATCACGAAACGCCTGCTTTACCCGGGGCGCCAGCTTGTCATTGCAAAAGGCCCGTGCCGAATCCCGGATCATGCGCTCGTCCTCGCTTAACTGACTTTCCAGATCGAGCGGGTCTTCCCAGTTGAATTCGGCGGGCATATTTCAAAGTCTCCAGGTTGCTTCCCCTTAAGAACCCGTTTCAAGCAAAATTGTCAAATCATTGGCCTATGCACATTCTTCATCATTCCGGCGAAAGCCGGAATCCCATTGACGTCATACAGATTCCGGCTTTCGCCGGAATGATGTGTGGACGGCCTCCGACGGCATCTATGTGCCATACTGGGTGTCGTAACAACTCAGCAAAGGAGACCGCCCATGGAACATGTTAGCATTATTGGGTTCGACACGGCCAAGTCTGTTTTT
>CAZAMS010000237.1:0-15389 GCA_964486305.1 uncultured Aestuariivirga sp. | reverse complement strand
CTGTTCTCAACGCTTGATGCGGTGGCGGTGTCGGAGCTCGCCAGCATGCTCAAGGCGCGCAAGGTGCCGTTGGATGCGGTCATCCTGCGCAAGGGCGAGAAGGGCGAGAGCATGTTTTTCATAGCCCACGGACAGGTCGAGGTGGTCGTGCCCGATGGTTCGGTCAGGCTCCGCGAGGGCGACTTTTTTGGCGAGATCGCAGTGCTCGGCAGAACCAGGCGGACGGCAACCGTGATTGCCCGGCAGCCTTGCGAGCTCCTGGTGCTCGATGCCGCCGATGTGCTCAAGCTGATGGAGCAGAACCCGCAGGTCGAGGCTGCATTGCGCGATGTGGTCGCGGTGCGCCAAGCGACGCACAAGCCGGAGTGACGGGGCCAGCCACGAAGCCAAGACGACCGCTGGCATTCACTGGAATAGACTGGCTCAGGCGGAGAAGCCGGTGTTCAGCCCGTTGCACTCCAACGCAAACTAGAGCAAATCCCGGCGAAGTTGCATGACTTCGCCGTTAAGCATTTGCTCCAACATATTGATTTGGCGCGATTCCTTTTCGGCAAGGTGATTCCACCTTGAAGGGCAAGCGCGCTAGTCGTTGGGCCCGATGCCAACGGCACCGCACGATGGATCGGGCCTCAAGAGTCCTCGGGCTGGGCTGTCGGGGCAATTGAATTGAAACCGTAAGTAAGGAAACTGAATATTACTTTGGCGGCGCATTTATTGAGCGATCGTCCCCCAAATCGAAATCGTTGAATTTCAATAGTCAATCAACTCTTTGATGAATGACCCGAGACATAGAGCAAATCCCGGCGAAGTTGCATGACTTCGCCGACAAGGATTTGCTCCAACATATTGATTTGGCGCGATTCCTTTTCGGCAAGGTGAGTCCACCTTGAAGGGCAAGCGCGCTAGGTGACGTTTTGTACCGGACACATGGGTAACACTTTTCGCCTGTTTTGGCAGGCGGGAGGTGGAGATGCCGTGGGAAGAGAGTTCGGTCATGGACGAACGGCTGCGCTTTGTGGCCCGCCTTCTGGAAGGCGAGGCAATGACGGATTTGTGCCTGGAATTCGGGATCGCCCGCAAAACGGGATACAAGATCTGGCAGCGCTACCGGGAGAGCGGGTCTGAAGCGTTCACCGACCGGTCAAGGCGGCCTTGGCAGAACTCCTGACCTTTATTCGGGCTTGCCAATAATGTGCCTTTGGTGAAAACTCGCAGGCAACAACATGATGTCCATCGCGAAGATGCCGGTTTAAAATTCAGGGGAGGATGCACGATGAATATGTCCAGTTTTGCCCGTTTTGGTGTCACGGCCGCAATTGCGCTGATCGCTATGGGTCCGGGGATTGGCACCGCCAATGCCGATGACCCGCCGCAGGCCGAGATAGATGCCATGCGGAAGGCGCTCGCCAAGTATGAAGACCCTTACGTTGCCGTCCGCGATCTTTATCTGTCGACGGTGGGCTGCGTCCACTACGACGGCTCGACGATGGAGGGCCATATGGATTACCCCAAGGGAGCCATGGGCGTTCACTTCGTTAACCTCACGATCCAGGGGCCGCCCGATCCGCTGAAGCCCAATGTGCTGATCTATGAGCCGGTGGGCAAAGGAAAGCTCAAGCTGGTTGCGGCCGAATGGCTCGTGCCGCTCGCCGTCGCCAAGGAGCGGCCGGTTCTCCTGGGCCAGCCCTTCCAGGGGCCGATGGAAGGCCACGAGCCGCTCATACCCCAGGGGTTCCACCACTATGACCTGCATGCCTGGCTGTTCAAGGACAACCCGCTGGGAATGTTCAGTCCCACCAATCCCGATGTGAGCTGCAAGGACTCGGACTTTTCCCTGTTGGAAATGCCGACCAAACTGGTGGGACCCTGAAGGGGTAAATAAAAAAAGCCCGGAAACTTCTTTCCGGGCTTGGGATTACGTCGTTGGAGTTTCACTTGGCGGCGGTGCATTGCGCTCCGCCATGAAGCGGTCAAACTCGTCCTGGTCCTTCGCCTTGCGCAGGCGCGCGAGATGATCGCGGAATGCTTTCTGCTCTTCGTCCAGTTTGCGACGCTCTTCTTCAAGGCGCGCCAGCTGCGTGCGCTTGTATTCATCAAAGGCGGCATTGCCTGACGAGGCAAAACCATAACTTGCCGAACGCCAGCTATCAGTGGATGGCATTTTCCATCCGGCCCATGGGGCATTGCCTTGCGCAGCACCCGGCCACATTTCACCATTCTTCAATTTCAGGAAAAGCGCCAGGAGGCCAACCGGCCAGAAAATGACAAAGCCCAGAACCATGGCGATGATCTCATAAGCCGACCAATGCTTCTTGCCCTTGCGGCAACCCTTGCTGGATTGCTCTTCGGAACCCAAATTCTGCTCAAAAGTGCCCGATGCGGCGTGTGACATGAACGTCCTCCTCTATGCCTAACGCATCAATAGGTAGGAAGGCGTTTCAGGGATTCAAGATGGAAGTTTCAGACCGGCGTGTGCGGCTTGGCGCAAACGGCGATGGGCTCGCCCCAGCGTTCCGTGCGGCGGCGCTCGATGATCTGTTCGCTGAATTCGACGCCGAGATGGTTTTCCGATTGCCAGGCCACCGTGCAAAAGCGCAGCGTGGATTCACCCTCAAGGCGCAGCCAGAAAACCAGCGGCAGTCTTTTTGCAAGCGGCAGTTCGAGAAGCGCCCCGTCCTGCGACAGGTCACGCACCATGCATCCTACATGTTCATTCTGGTTGGGATAGAAAATCACCGCGTCCATAAGCGCCGCGCGCCGCGGAGAGCGGCGTTTCTCGTTACTTTGCGCATTGCTTTTCATGGCCTGGCCAAACCCAAAAGGTTTCACAGCCAAAGTCTAGGCCAGATACCTAAAACTATAATTATCAATTTCACTAAAATTGTCGGGATGGAGAAAGTTTCAGCCCAAGCCATAGATTCCAGACCGCAATTTGGCCTCAAGCGCATAGGCTGCCGGTCCAAGGATCTGCCCTGAAGCCGGATCCGGCATAACCTTGCGGATATTTTCAGCAAGAGATTCAAGGTTTGGCGGAACCGGGCGATTTGTAAAGTCCAGGGCCCGCAATGCGATAAATGCCAGACTCGCAAGCGAGGCTTCGAGCAAAGCACCTGTCTTCTCCTGCTTGGACCAGGCGGGAAATACCGGCGATGCAATATCGTCCTGGCCGAATCCACCGGACTCAGAACCCGGCAAGAGAGTTGCCATGGCGTGACTGCGCGCCTCTTCTTCATAGCCTGTGATGGCCATGGGCAGGCAGCCAAGATATCCCGGCAATCCACTGAGCCCCAGTTGATCGGGCAGCAATGACACCGCGCCATCCAGAAGTTTGGCGGCAAACCGCCCGGCAATTGTAATGAGATTGACACTTGCTGCCGTCACCGCATCCATTGCCATGACGGCATGGGGATTGTGGTAGCCGCCAGTGCTGACCATACGGCCCAGGCGATGATCCTGATCCGGCGCAAGCATGGCCGGATTATCCGTAATGGCGGCGAGGGATTCAGTGGCGATCTCGCTTGCAAGACATGCAACCCTCCGCGCCTGGCCCAGCATGCGCGGCAGAATGCGAAAACTGACAGGCGCCTGAAAGGGCCGGCGCGGACCATCATGGCCCTTGCCAATGGCGTCATTCAGTTTTGCCAAGGCCCATGCATCATGCGGATTGTTCCACAACTCGCCAAGCTCTAGTGCAAAGTGGCTGAGCGGTGTGTTGAAGGCTTCCGCCGCCAATGCAAAAATCTCAACCGCAACGTCCAAGCGCGCGTGGGCCGCAAGGGCGGTGTCCGCCACCAATGCGCTTGCCGCGGGCGAACCATTGATGAGTGACAGGACATCTTTTTCCGCAACGGGGGCCGTTGCCACCAGGACGCCGAAGGCGTGCGACAGGGAGAGTATTTCACCTGCCCCGCCCTGGCCGCGGGTTGGAATTTTTGGCAAGGGCCTGCCATCAAGCATGGCGGCAACCGCCAGCGCCACATCCGGTGTGATGGCAGCATTTCCATCGATAAGATTTGCCAGCCGCGCAAAAACAATGGCCCGCGTGCCCCGGTCCGGCAACGGGTCGCCCCAGGCTGCAGCCTGCTGAATGGGCGGCCGCTTGGCATGGAGCTTGCGTTCTTCCACCGTAAGCCGCTTCTTCGCGTTCTGGCCATAGCCGCTGGTCACGCCGTAAACCGTGATGGCGGGATCATCCAGAAGCTGCATGAAGCGGTGCCGCGCCTCCGCCATCCGGGCAACTGCAGTGCCATCTATTTCAACGGTTTCACCCGCCCACGCCACGCGGCGCAGATTCTCAAGGGTAATGTCCTTGCTGGAAAAAAGTCTCACACTCATCGTCACGTGCTTTCTTGCTGGGTCGCCAGCAAGAAGGTATCAGCAGGCCTGTGGCTTGATACATGTTTTTGCGCATACCACATCGCCATTATTGTACGCTGCTGCGCTTGGCTTCATGGCATTGCATCGGCGTTCAATTCGCGCCAAAATAACCCCAAGCGTGACCCCTTAAAACCCACGCAGGGAGCGAAACATCATGAAATTCAAGCATATTCCGGCATTTGTCGCTGGCGGCGCCTTTGCGCTCATGGCCAGCATTTCCATGGCCCAAGCCGAAAAACTCGTCATCGCCACTTGGGATGGCTACACGCCTAAGGACATGGTGGAGAAGTTCAAGGCCGCCACGGGCATCGATCTTGAGCTCACCATGCACGCCACCAACGAGGAAATCATGGGCAAGGTGACGGCCAGCGGCGGCGAAGGCTATGACATCATTTTCGTCTCCTCGCCTTTCGCCGAGGCACTGCAAAAGCTTGAACTGCTGGCGCCCATCGACCACGCAAAAATTCCGAATTTTGCCAACCTCTACCCGGAAGCAAACCAGTTGCAGCACGATCCCGGCAACACCTATTCGGTGCCCTACACCTGGGGCACGACCGGCCTGTGCTACCGCTCCGACGTGTTGAAGACAGAACCCGCCAGCTGGAACGACCTGCTCAATCCGAGTGATGATCTCAAGGGCAAGATCACCATGCTGGCAACCGACCGCTGGCTGATGTCGGCGGCATTCCTGGCCGGTGGCATGTCTGTCAACACCGCCGACCAGGCAAGCCTCGACAAGGTGCGCGACCAGCTTGTGGCCACCAAGAAAAGCTTGTTGGCTTACGATGACACGACATTCTATGCGAAGCTCGTCTCCGGCGAGGCCACGCTTGTTCATGCCTGGGATGGCTGGTGCAATTACGGTACGGCTGAAAATGCCGCGATCAAGTATGTGATCCCCAAGGAGGGCAGCGACCTCTGGGTTGATACCCTGGTCATTCCCAAGGCCGCAAAGAACCTGGACGCGGCCCACAAGTTCATCGACTTCATCTTCAATGCCGAGAACGGCAAGTGGGTGGTCGAGAACATCATGTACAAGGTGCCGAACAAGGCCGCCATGGATTCGGTCGACAAGGCGATGCTCACTGCCTATCCGAACATCGCCATGCCACCGGCAGATCTTTTGAAATATGAGCAGCTGCGTGATCTCGGTGACGGCATGAAGGCCTTCTCCAAGACCGTCTCGGAAATCATGGCTGCAAAGTAAGCAAGGTTCCTCTATGCTGAGGTGCGAGCGGAGCGAGCCTCGAAGCAGCCGCGTGTGGCTGACCCTTCGAGGCCCCGCTTTGCGGGACGCCTTAGATCACGATGATTTTGGATTGAATCAATCCAAAATCATTAACGTGATCGAAATCAATAATCTGGAGCATGATGTTATCGCCAAAGTCTATCAACTTTGGCGCATCATGCTCTAGGGTGAGGGTTTGCTGATGTCACCTCGCCTCATTTCATGGCTGCTCATGGCACCGGGCCTGTTGTGGCTGACGGCGCTGATGATCGTGCCTTGCCTTCTGGTTTTCGTACTCGTTTTTTTCGAGCGCGGTACCTATGGCGGGGTTGACTGGTCGGCGGCCACGCTCGACAATTTCACCCGTGCCTTCCATCCGCTTTACCTGTCAATCCTGCTCGTCAGCACTCGCATAGCAATTATTGCGACGGTGTTTGCATTGCTCATCGGCTATCCCGCCGCCTATGCCATCACGAGCGCCCCGGAGCGCTGGCAAACCTCGCTGCTGTTCCTCGCCATCCTTCCCTTCTGGACCAATTATCTCATCCGTACCTATGCCTGGATTGTGCTGCTCAATCCGGTGGGTGTCATCAACAACGCCCTGATCTACGCCGGTTTGATTTCGCAGCCATTGCCCATTCTCTACAATGAATTCGCGATCATCCTCGGCCTTGTTTACAATTACACGCCCTTCGTCATCCTTGCGATTTACTCGGCGCTGCAAAGACTTGATCCCGCCTATGCGGAAGCCTCGCGCGATTTGGGCGCCACCGCTGTGACGACTTTCTTCAAAATCACCTTGCCGCTGACGGCGGCGGGCGTGGCGGCGGGCGCGGTTTTCGTATTCGTGCTGTCGATCGGAAACTTCATTACGCCTGATCTCCTCGGTGGCGGCAAGCTGCAGATGATCGGCAACCTGATCTATGACCAGTTCCTCTCGGCGCGCGACTGGCCCTTTGGCGCAACGCTCGCCGCATTGCTGATCGCCCTCATGATGCTGGCACTTTTCATGCAGGCAGTTGCCGCAGGCCGCGCGCGGGGCGAGCATGTCTAAGCTCCTCAAGGCTCATCTCGGTGCCACCTACATATTTCTCTACATTCCGATTGCCGTGCTCATGGCGCTGTCGTTCAACAAGGCGGGCCTGCCCACGGTCTGGTCGGGATTTTCAATTGAATGGTACGGCAAGATGGCCAGCAACCCTAAGATACTTGCCTCCGCCTGGAACTCGGCCGTTGTGGCTTCAATTTCAACCGTCATAGCCACGGTGCTTGGAACCCTGCTGGCGCTCGGCGTCGAGCGGGCAAAGCCATCGGCGACGCGCGATGCGCTGCTGTTCGCGCCCATGATCGTGCCGGATATCGTACTGGCCATTGCACTGCTCACCTTCTTTACCCTCATCAAGTTCACCCTCGGCCTGCACTCCATCATTCTCGCCCACGTGGTGTTCAATATCGCCTTCGTTTGCGCCGTGGTGCGGGCAAGGCTCAAAGGCTTTGATTGGTCACTCACCGAAGTTTCCCGCGATCTCGGCGCCGGGCACATCGTGACATTCCGGAAGATCACCCTTCCCCTGATCCTGCCTTCGGTGATTGCAGCCGCCCTCCTCGCCTTCACCCTTTCGATTGATGAATTCATCATCGCCTATTTCACGGCGGGCGCCGGACAAGGATCAACAACGCTTCCCATGCAGATCTATTCCATGATCCGCTTTGGCGTGACCCCGGAGATCAATGCCATGGCAAGCATTGTCATGCTGGTCAGTTTTGCACTGGTGCTACTGGCCCAGCGCCTCAACCGTGGCCGTATTCCGGGGGCCTAGAGTGTGATAGTTATTTTTTGAATCATGCGTTGAAGGGGCCCTCATCCGCCCGTTGGGCACCTTCTCCCATGCCAAGAGGCACGGGAGAAGGCGATAATCTCTGAAGGTTTTGCCTTCGCCCGTCCGAAGGATGGGAGAAGGTGGCCGAAGGCCGGATGAGGGCTTCTTCACCAAGGACTTCAATTAAAAACTAGAGCGCTCCAATTGGTTTGGCGATCACGCCAATCAACTGATTGCATCTGAACAATTCCACCGCGATAATCAAAGCATGATTGATTTCTGGAACCGGTTCCGGCGTGATCGGCTCGCCGTTTATAGCCTGGGCGTCATCGCCCTGTTTGTAGCAGCGGCAATTCTGGCAAATTTGCTTGCGCCATACGATCCATCGGCACAGTTCTTCGATGGACTGACGCTGGAAGGCTCGCCCCTGCCGCCAAGTGCGCGATTCTGGTTTGGCACAGATACAAACGGCCGTGACCAGTTTTCCCGCCTGCTCTATGGGGCCCAGACATCACTCCTCATCGGTATCGTCGCGAACGGCATTGCCGTGTTCATCGGCGCCGGACTTGGCCTTGTGGCGGGCTATGTGCGCGGCCTCTTGGGCGCTGTCATCATGCGCTTCACCGATCTCATGATGGCCTTTCCACCGTTGCTTCTGGCCATCGCACTGGCTGCCATTCTCAAGCCGGGACTCAATATTGTGATCCTGGTGATTGCGTTGGTGAACTGGGTGCAGATCGCCCGGGTGATCTACGCCGAGACATTGGCGCTCTCCGAGCGGGAATATATCGAGGCAGCGCGCGCCATGGGGGCGGGCACCGGGCGCATACTATTGCGCCATCTGTTGCCACATCTGGTGCCAACCGTCATAGTCTACGCTACCCTTGGAATCGCCACCACGGTGCTGCTTGAATCCACACTCTCTTTCCTCGGCCGCGGCGTGCAGCCGCCGACGCCGGCTTGGGGCATGATGATCTTCGAGAGCCAGTCCTATTTTCTCAATGCCCCGTGGTTGGTCTTCATCCCGGGTGCCGCCATTCTCATTCTGGCCCTGTCATTCAATCTCGTTGGTGATGGCCTGCGGGATGCGCTTGACCCGACACAGAGGGGACGGACCTGATGATTGCCTATCTTGCACGACGCCTGGCGGCCTCGCTTTTCATTCTCCTTGGCGTCAGCGTCGTCACCTTTGGCCTCACCTTTATTATCCCGGCCGATCCGGTCGCGATGATTGCCGGGCGCAATTCAACGCTCGAAGTGCGCGAGCAGATTCGCCATCAACTCGGTCTTGATCGTCCGCTGCCGGAACAATACGCCAGTTATCTCGGCCGCCTTGTGCAGGGTGATCTCGGCAAGTCCTATGCCCGGAAATCCGACGTGGGTGCGCTCATTGCCTCACGCATGCCGCCCACACTGCTGCTCATGCTGGCGGCGATCATGGCGGAGCTGCTGATTGGCCTGCCCGCCGGTATCTACGCCGCAAGCCGAAGGGGAGGGCTTGGCGACAAGATTGCCATGACGCTGTCTTTTGTCAGCGTATCGACGCCACATTTCGTGGTGGGGCTCACCCTGCTCTATCTCTTCGCTTATCTCACGAGCTGGCTCCCATTGGGTGGCTATGGCAGCTTCAAGCACCTGATTTTGCCGGCACTGACCCTTGGGCTGGCCGGCGGCGGCTGGTATTCGCGGATGATGCGCTCGTCAATGATCGAAGTCCTGCGCAATGACTATATCCGCACGGCGCGCGCCAAAGGCATGCCGGAGTGGCGGGTGATCCTCAAACATGGCTTGCGCAATGCCTTCCTGCCAATCATTGCCATGATCGGCCTCGATGTCGGCATCTTCATGTCGGGGCTTGTGGTCATTGAAAATGTCTTCGGCTGGCCCGGCATCGGTCAGTTGATGTGGCAGGCTATCCAGTCTCTCGACATTCCGATCATCATGGGCATAACGACGGTTGCGGCCTGCTTCATCGTGCTCGGAAATCTCATTGCAGACATGATTGCGCCGCTCATTGACCCCCGCATCCGTTTGCGCTGATATGCGGGCCGGTAAAATCCGGCAAGAAGCATCAAAAACATCAGAGAGGAACACCATGAAACGCTTACTGATTTCAGCTGCAGCAGCCCTCGCCATGGCAATCGCTGCGCCCGCCGCCTTCGCAGCTGCACCCAAACAGGGAGGTGCGGCCACGATCACCTTTAACAATGACCTGACCACGCTCGACCCCCAAGTCGGATACGACTGGCAGAACTGGTCGGTGATCAAGTCGATCTTTGACGGGCTTATGGACTACAAGCCCGGCACCACGGAACTTGAGACTGACCTCGCCGAAAGCTATACGGTTTCCGACGATGGCTTGACCTATGTGTTCATGCTGCGTGACGGCGTGAAATTCCATAACGGCCGGGCTATGACCTCGGCTGACGTCAAATATTCCTTCGAGCGCGCTGTCAATCCTGCCACGCAGAGCCCCGGCGGCGGCTATTTCGGCATGATCGCTGGCTATGACGAAGTAGCGGGTGGCAAGGCCACCACCCTGTCGGGCATTGAGACGCCCGATGACAAAACGGTGATCTTCAAGCTGTCGCGGCCCGATGCAACCTTCCTGCATCTCATGGCCATCAACTTCGGCTTCATCGTGCCCAAGGAAGAGGTCGAAAAGGCGGGCGCCGACTGGGGCAAGAAGCCCGTGGGCACCGGAGCCTACAAGTTCGTCGAATGGGTTCCGGGCCAGAACATCAAACTTGAGCGCAACAAGGACTATTTCCGCGCCGGCGTTCCCTATCTCGACAATCTCACTTTCGAATTCGGACAAGACCCGACGGTGGCCGTGCTGCGCCTCAAGAAGGGCGAGGTCGATATCGTGGGCGACGGCCTGCCGCCAGCCCAGTTCACCGAAGCCATGGCCGATCCGGCCAACAAGGATTTGATTGCCATAGGCGACCAGCTGCAGACGGGCTACGTGACCATGAATGTCACGCAACCGCCCTTCGACAATCTCAAGGTGCGCCAAGCCGTCAATATGGCAATCAACAAAGACCGCATTGTGCGCCTGATCAACAATCGCGCGGTGCCCGCAAACCAGCCGCTGCCCCCGGCAATGCCGGGTTATGATTCCGCCAACAAGGGCTACCCCTACGATCCCGAAGGTGCCAAG
This sequence comes from uncultured Aestuariivirga sp., assembly GCA_964486305.1. Classification (GTDB taxonomy): domain Bacteria; phylum Pseudomonadota; class Alphaproteobacteria; order Rhizobiales; family Aestuariivirgaceae; genus Aestuariivirga. Next base: position 4,804 of record CAZAMS010000237.1, on the reverse strand, counting down.
AAACTTCTGGCCGAAGCAGGCGTTGGCGAGATTTCAACCGAGCTCTATGCCATGAACGTCGATCCCAACCCGCGCATCGCACAATCGATCCAGCAGGATTTGGCGGCAGTTGGCATCAAGGCAGAAATCCGCTCGCTCGCCCAGGCTGAAGTGATCTCCGCCGGTGGTTCCGGCAAGGCTCCGATGATCTGGTCGGGCGGCATGGCCTGGATCGCCGACTTTCCCGATCCCGCCAACTTCTATTACGGCATCCTCGGCTGCGCCGGCGCTGTCGAGGGCGGCTGGAACTGGGCCAGGTATTGCAACAAGGAGCTCGACGCCCGTGCCACAAACGCCGACGCCATGGTGAAAGACGATCAGATGAGCGCTCGCATCGGTGAATGGAAGGCGGTCTTTGACGACGTTCTGAAGGATGCGCCCTGGGCCCCTGTGTTTAACGAAAAGCGCTTCACCTATCACTCGGCCCGTCTTGGCGGCGATCCCACCCTGTTCACTGACCCCATCCACATTCCGGTGAACTACGATTACATCTTCGCCAAGGACGCGCAGTAACAATCACGCATCTCCGGCGTTCCTTTCAGCTCGAAAGGAACGCCTTCCAGGTTTGACATGCACAAGCACAATCATACCATTCACCAGCACCAGTCCCACTTCGGCTGGAACAAGGATAATCCACCTGTTGCAAAAATTGCGCCGGGCGAAACGGTTGAGTTCAATCCCGTCGACTCGTCAGGCGGGCAAATTACGCCCAAGTCTAACGTGGTGGACATCGCCACACTGGATTTTGCCAAGGTCAATCCGGTGGCAGGGCCAGTATATGTGGAAGGCGCAGAGCCAGGTGACGCCATCAAGGTAACGCTCCTGCATTTTGCCCCATCGGGCTGGGGCTGGACCGCGAATATCCCGGGCTTCGGCCTTCTCGCCGATCAATTCAAGGACCCGGCATTGCATATCTGGAAATATGATGCGCAGACTCTTGCTCCCGCCATGTATGGCCCAGGTGGCCGCGTGCCCCTCAAACCCTTCTGCGGCACCATCGGGCTTGCTCCGGCGGAAGCGGGCCTGCATTCAATTGTTCCGCCGCGGCGCATGGGCGGCAACATGGACATCCGCGACATGTCGGCAGGCACCGAACTCTATCTCCCCGTTGAAGTGGCGGGCGGCCTGTTCAGTGTCGGCGATACCCATGCAACGCAGGGCGATGGCGAAGTTTGCGGCACAGCTATCGAAAGCCCCTGCTCTCTCGCCGCCAAATTTGAACTCATCAAGAATGCCAATCTCGCCTTTCCGCGCTTCACAACACCCGGCCCCGTGGCCAGGCATATGGATGTGAAGGGCTATGAGGTAACGACGGGCATCGGTCCCGATCTTATGGAGGGTGCAAAAGCTGCGGTCTCCGGCATGATTGATCTTCTCTCTAAGCGCTACAAGATAAATCCGGTTGATGCCTACATGCTGTGCAGCGTGTGCGGCGATCTCCGGATCAGCGAGATCGTTGATATGCCAAACTGGGTCGTCTCGTTCTATTTCCCGCGCATTATTTTCGAATGACCAATGAGCCGCTGCTCAGCATTGAAGGACTGAGCGTCGCCTTCAACACCGAACAGGGCCGCATTCGCGTTGTAGAAGATGTGAGCTTTCAGCTCGATGCAGGCGAAACTCTGGGCCTTGTCGGCGAATCCGGCTGCGGCAAAAGTGTTACCGCCCAGACGATCATGCGACTTCTGCCAAGCCCGCCGTCGCGCATCGAGGGCGGGCGCATCATGTTTGAAGGTGAAGATCTGGCTGTGCTGCCCCAATCGCGGATGCGCAAGATTCGCGGTGACCGAGTAGGCATGGTTTTTCAGGAGCCCATGACGAGCCTCAATCCGACGCAGCGCGTCGGGCGGCAGATAGCGGAAGTTCTCTTGCTTCATCGTGGGTTGGGCTACGGCGATGCGAAAGCCCTGGTCGTCAGTACCCTGAAAAAAGTCGGCATCGGCAACGCCGAGCGGCGGCTGGAGCAATATCCCCATGAACTCTCGGGCGGACTTCGGCAGCGAGTGATGATTGCGATGGCCATCGTTTGTGGGCCGAAGCTGTTGATCGCGGATGAACCAACGACCGCTCTCGATGTTACGATCCAGGCCCAGATCATGGAACTGCTTCAGGCACTGCAGCGCGATCTCGGACTGTCGATCCTGTTGATTACCCACGACCTCGGGATTGTGGCCGAGATGTGCCGCACCATGGTTGTCATGTATGCCGGACGGATCGTGGAAAGCGGACATACAGCTCAAATCTTCACGCGTCCCCGACATCCCTATACGGCTGGCCTCATCAACTCATCGCCACTCCATGCCAGGAAGGGAGAGAGCCTCCCAACCATTCCAGGCCTGGTGCCGCCACCGGGGCAACGTGGTACAGGCTGCAACTTCGCCGATCGTTGCGCGCGCGCTCAGGAGAAATGTCACATTGAGACTCCGCCACTGGCTCCTATATCTGATCGGCTTGCTGCCTGTTGGAACCCCGTGCCATGACTGCGCTTCTCGAAGTTTACAATCTCTCGAAGCACTATCCGGCACGCGACGGAAACGGACTGGTAAAGGCCGTCAATGACGTGAGCCTCACGATAGAGGCGGGGCGCACCCTCGGCATCGTTGGCGAGTCAGGCTGTGGCAAATCCACACTGGCGCGCCTCATTCTGCGTTTGGTTGAGCCGACAGCCGGTAAGATTCTCTTCAACAGCGAAAATCTTGTTGGGCTCGCCAGCTCGGCACTTCGCCGCCGCCGGCGGGACATCCAGATCGTATTTCAAGACCCCTACGCTTCACTCGACCCACGCATGAATGTGCAGGCGATCATCTCCGAACCGCTCGACATTCATGGCATTGGCAGCAAGACGGATCGCAAGGCCAAAGTGCTTGAGCTGCTTAACGTCGTTGGACTCGATCACAGTGCAGGTGCCAAATACCCCCACGAGTTTTCCGGCGGCCAGCGCCAGCGCATCGGTATTGCGCGCGCTATTGCGCTGGAACCCAAGCTTGTGGTGCTGGATGAACCCGTCTCGGCACTCGATGTCTCAATTCAATCGCAGATTCTCAATCTGCTGATCGACCTCAAGAAGCGATTGGGGCTTTCCTACATCTTCATCTCGCATGATCTCTCGGTCGTTGAACACGTGAGTGATGACGTCGCCGTCATGTATCTCGGCCAGATTGTGGAATATGGGAAGGCGGCGCAGGTATTGCGCGCTCCGCTTCATCCCTACTCCCAGGCATTGGTTTCCGCCATTCCGGAGATCGATCCCCAAAAGAAGAAGCAACGGATCGTGTTGACGGGCGATCCACCAAACCCCGAAGACATCCCACAGGGCTGCCCATTTCATCCACGCTGCCGGCAGGTGATGGCCATTTGCAGGCAAACGCCACCTGCACTGCGCACAACGCAGGACCGTAGAGTAGCTTGCCATTTGTACTCATAATTTTTTCGAACTGCCGCTGAAACGTATTTAAGTATGAGGACCTCACTATCGAGTGCTCAAATCAAAAATACGAAAGCGCCCTACAGAATCTGCTTGCCGAAGGCCGAGAGGATGAAGTGGGTGGTGGTGGCGCCGACCCGGGGCTCAAGCGTTGCAGGGAGCGGTGAAACATCCATTGATATCATTTTGCCCGAGGTGGCAATTGCTTCCATCACCTGATGGGTTTCGCGCATGGTGATACCGCCTGAGCCTTCGATGCTGCCCGGAATTTCAGTGACCGTCGGCGAATAGCTGACATGAATGCCCCGCGTTCCGGCGGATGCTATGCGGATGGCCTCGCGCATGACTTCGCGGATTCCGGTGGCGTCAATCTCCACCATGGTGAAGACGGTGATGCGCGAGGTTTTGAGGAAGGCGGCGTCTTCAGCGCTGGCTTCGCGCAGGCCAACGAGCACGATATTTTCCGGCGAGAGATGGGATTTCAACGCGGACAAGGTATTTTTCAGAATGTCGCGGGGTGCATGACTGTCAATCCAGATCAGGCCGATCTCGTCCTTTTGGTCAGCCGCCCATTGCAGCGCTTGGCTAACAACGCCGCGATCTTCGCCCGCAAAAAGTGCGGTGGCTCCTGATGTGGCCTTGGTTGAAACTTCAAAGCCAATCGCCTGCAACTTTCCGGTTAGCGATTGCGCTTCCAGCACCTTGGCGGATTGAGGCGTGGCAATGATGGCAGCGCGATTCTGGGTAGGTGCAACTTCCGCATCATGCATGGGGGCTTTCTCCACATATTCCGATGTCATGACCGCCAGCATGGCACCATAGTTCAGGCGAAAATCCACACGGTCGCCCACTCGCAGAGGCGGCTTCGCATCGGTGAGATCGAGGACGAGATGATCGCTCGAAGCGCCCAGCACCCGCACGCCGGGATTGGTGGGCGTCATGCCTTCGACCATCACATCTTCGCGGCCGATATTGGCAATGCCGCGCAAACGGTCACCTTCGTCGGTGAATTGCGGCCTTTGCCCGAAGGCATCAACGCCGGATTTGCCGATGGGCATGGAGGGCTTGGTTTTCACTTCCAGCAATTCGCCGGAAAGCCGGAAGGCATCACTGTCAAGTTCATTCCACGGCTGCTCAAGGAAAGTGTCGCGCCCGCCTTGCAGGATGGCTTCGCCAATGCGCAGGTTGTTGATACCCTTCGGCATCCCGCCGGCCAGCAGCAGCGGCAGCGAAGAAGAGTTTCCACCCGACACCCAGTCAAGCCGCAGGCCCGTGAGGCGCTCGACCTTGTAGGCATGGCCCTCAAGCTGGCTGAGGTTTTCCCGCGTGGGCACGATGGCG
>CAZAMS010000236.1:0-3756 GCA_964486305.1 uncultured Aestuariivirga sp. | reverse complement strand
CGTCCGTGCTCCGGTGTTAAAAGCTCAGCAATGGCGCTGGTCTCACCATGGCGGCGAACGGAAAGAATTACGCCGTGATCGCGCCATTCCATGTCACGGCCTCAATTCCCCAAACCCATCATGCGCAGGCGCTCGGGGTCTTCCGTCCAGTTCTCGCGCACCTTCACAAACAGGAACAGATGCACCCGCCGCTCAAAGGACTTTTCCAGCTCTTCCCGCGCCAGCTGCCCCAAGAGCTTGATGATCTGGCCGCCCTTGCCCAGCACAATGGCCTTCTGGCTGTCACGCTCCACATAGATCACCTGACCTATTTTGACGGAACCGTCTTTCTGTTCTTCCCAAGTCTCGGTCTCAACCGTCGAGGCATAGGGGAGCTCCTCATGAAGCCTGAGATAAATTTTCTCCCGCGTCACTTCCGAAGCAAGGAACCGAAGTTGCACATCCGCCGCCTGGTTCTCCGGATAAAGCCATGGCCCCGTTGGCATCAAGCTCGCAATCTTCTTGCGCAGATCATCAACCCCGGAACCTTTCAAGGCGCTGATCATGAAAGTGTCGGAGAACTCGCAAGCTTCATTGAAGCGCTTGGAAATTTCCAGCAACACTTCGCGCCGCAGGAGATCAACCTTGTTGAGCGCCAGCAGCGCCTTTGTCCCGTTCTTTTTCAACCCAGCAATGATGCGCATGACATCATCATTCCGGCCCAGCCGCGCATCAGCGAGAAGCACGGTCACATCAGCTTCCGCCGACCCGCTCCAGGCATTTTCCACCATGGCTTCATCAAGCTTGCGCTTCGGATCGAAAATTCCCGGCGTATCGACGACGATGACCTGCGAGGACCCTTCCATGAAGATGGCACGCAGCCGCGCCCGCGTGGTTTGCACTTTGTGTGAAACGATGGAGACCTTGGACCCCGCCAACTGGTTGACCAGCGTGGACTTCCCCGCATTGGGCGCCCCGATGATGGCGCAAAACCCGCATTGCGTGACCGTCATTGGCGAATATCCTCACGCTTCAAGAAGCTTTCCGCAGCCGCCATCTCAGCCAGGCGTTTTGAGGGCCCCAGCCCCTGAATGGCGTCCTTGCCCTTGATGTTCAGTTCCACGGTAAAGAGAGGACTATGCTCCAATCCCTCGCGCTTGAGTATTTTATAATCCGGTATGGGAAGGCCCCGCGCCAGCGACCATTCCTGCAAATAGGTCTTGGGATCCTTGCTGACCGACCGGTTTTCCGCAATATGCGTAGACCAGTTGCGCAGGATAAAGGCCTTGGCTTCATCCAGGCCGCCGTCAAGATAAATGCCGCCAATCAGTGCTTCCACCACATCGCCCACGACCGACGTAATCAGGTTTACACCCTTCTTGTGTTCGCTCGGCCCCACGATGATGAAGTCGCTGAGGCCAAGTTCCTTGCCTACATCGCCGCAAATTTCCCCACGCACCAGGTTGCTGTGCAGGTTTGCCATGTGGCCCTCCCGGTGGGCCGGGTTAAGCCGGAACAGCTCTTCGGCAATCACCAGGGCCAGAACCCGGTCGCCGAGGAATTCCAGGCGCTGGTAGTCGTCGTGCTTGTGGTTTGTGCTGCTGTGGGTCAGTGCGTGACGCAGCAGGACCTTGTCCTTGAAATGATATCCAAGGCGCTGTGCAATCTCTTCTTGCAGTGTTTGCGAAAAGCGGACCAAAACCCGGAACGCCTAGAGAAGATTCAGGAAACGGCCCCAGCGAATTTCGAAAGGCCACTTCCAAACTTCCCAAAGGGTTGTGCCGCGCGAAATCGAAAAGAAAATAATGTCCGCCCGTCCCACATAATTTTCAATGGGCACATAACCCACCGCATTCGGAAAGCGCGAATCCTCTGAGTTGTCGCGGTTATCACCCATCATGAAATAATGCTCCGCGGGAACAACATATTCACCGGTGTTGTCAACCGAGCCAGTGCTGCCGGGCTGCTCGTCCAGCACGCGGTATTTCACTCCATTGGGCAGGGTTTCTTCAAATTGCTGGATGGGGTGCCCGCCGCCCTCGCCTTCGGCTTCCGTATCGACAAAGTCCTCAACGCGCTCTTTCTTCACAGCCTCCCCGTTGATGAAGAGAACGCCGTCGCGCATCTGGATGCGGTCACCGGGCAGGCCAATCACCCGCTTGATGTAGTCAATATCCGTGTTGGTTGGCAGCTTGAACACGGCCACATCGCCGCGCTTGGGCGTATCTGCCAAAACCACCCGGCCCGAAAAATCGATGGGGCAGCAGCTGATCCACGTAGTGCCAAATGCACTGAACGAAAAATTGAAGGAATACTTGCTGTAGCCGTAGGAAAGTTTGGAAACGAAGAGATAGTCGCCAACCTTCAGCGTCGGATACATGGAGGCCGAGGGAATATTGAACGGCTGGTAAAGGAATGTCCGCACGAAAAAGGCAATCAGAAGCGCCTGGATGATCACCTTTACGGTGTCCCAAATCCCCTCTTCGGATTTCTGGCGCATATCCTGTGCCGCCGCCATCTGGTAGTCTTTCTTGTGCATCAAAATCGAGCTTCCTGCGCTCTACCCGCCTTCTGGCCTATAGCGCCAACCCCATATGAGGTGCAATGTAGCACCGTGCAAGCTCCGGTACTGTGACGAATTAACCACAGTCAGGAGACGGCTGCGGCCTCAATGATTACAATGTCCTGCGCGTAGGGATAGTCATCCGTAATGGTCAGCTGGATGCGGGCGAGATGCCCTGCAGGGGTGATTCTCTCCAGCTGCGCCTTGGCCCCTCCGGAAAGTTGCATGGTAGGCCTGCCTGAAGGTTCATTCACAACCCCCATGTCCTTCCAGAAAACCCCCCGGCGAAACCCCGTGCCAAGGGCTTTGGAACAGGCCTCCTTGGCCGCAAAACGCTTGGCATAGGAGGCGGCCCTCGCCGCGCGCCGATCCGACTTCTTCTGTTCAATGTCGGTGAAAATACGCGTTACGAAACGACTGCCATAGCGTTCCAGCGTTCGTTCAATACGCCTGATATCCACCATATCATTGCCCAAACCGATAATCATTTATTGAGACCCCGACTACCGGGCTTGATGGCCGGAATGGCAGCCAACTCTGGTGGCAAAGCGTCTGCCGGGAACGCTGGAATTTCAAGACTGGTCAAGGCAAACAGCGGCACACCCAAATCCACCTTTCCTCCCGAACGGTCAATAAGACAGGCCGCAGCAATGGTCATCCCGCCTTCCTCCGCGATTCCGGCAATGCATTCGCGCGACGAAAGGCCGGTGGTGACAATGTCTTCGACCATCAGAACCCGCGCGCCTTTGGAAATAGTGAAGCCACGGCGCAACACGAGCTTGCCGTCAACCCGTTCGAAGAAAATGGCGGGAACCCCAAGTTGCCGTCCCATTTCATAGCCCACCACAACGCCGCCCATGGCAGGCGAGGCCACGATATCAATTTGCGCCCGGATTTTGTCAGTGATTCGCCCCTTCAGGGACTGGCAAAGGCGGTCCGCCCGCTTGGGATCCATCAGAACCCGCGCGCATTGCAGGTAGCGCGAACTGTGCAGCCCCGAGGACAATATGAAATGCCCTTCGAGCAACGCGCCAGCCGCGCGGAATTCGCCCAATACCTCGTCGTGGCTTAACATCTGCTACCCCGTTGCCCGCATGACCGAACTCACCGCACTCCGGGTCCGGAGCCCTGCGATGATATCATTCAGGTGCCGTGCATCATGCACTTCTAGCAGAATGTCCAGATCAAAAAAGTCGCGCACGCCTTGGCGGGCC
>CAZAMS010000235.1:0-16649 GCA_964486305.1 uncultured Aestuariivirga sp. | reverse complement strand
TGGCGCGATCACGGCGTAATTCTTTCGGTTCGCCGCCATGGTGAAACCAGCGCCATTGCCGAGCTATTGACGCCGGAGCATGGGCGCTGTCTGGGGCTGGTGCGGGGCGGGCGGTCGCGAATCCAGCGGCCGGTTCTGCAGCCTGGAAATTTTGTGACGGCAACATGGCGGGCGAGGCTTGAAGATCACCTGGGCACCTTTGTTTTCGAGCCCCTGAAGTTATCGGCGGGCACGATCATGGAAAACCCGTTCCGGCTTGCGGGCCTTACGACGCTCACCAGTCTTTCGCAGACCTTGCCGGAGCGCGAACCCCATCAACGAATCTATGGCGCTTTTCAAATTGTGCTTGAGGCCATCGACAATGATGAACATTGGCCAGCTTTGCTGGTGCGTTGGGAACTCGGCCTTCTTGAGGAATTGGGTTTTGGTTTGGACCTGAGCAAGTGCGCAGTTACCGGAACATTTGAAAATCTTTTCTATGTTTCACCAAAAACCGGGCGGGCTGCCTGTCTTCAAGCCGGTGAACTCTACCACGATAAACTGCTCAAGCTTCCCGGTTTTCTTTTGGGGCAACCGGTCACTTCGACTGAAGATATTCTCGATGGGTTCAAGCTCACAGGTTATTTCCTCGAGCGCCACATATTTGAACCACGCGGACTTGAAATGCCGGAACAGCGCCAACGCATGCTTGCCGATTTGGCCCAAAGGACGCATTGACCTCTTCATGTTGCAGCTTAAAGGATAAGGGAATGCTTGGACGATTGAATCATGTGGCGATTGCTGTTCCAAATTTGGAGCAGGGGGCCAAAGTCTACGCTTCGATTCTGGGAGCAAGAGTATCCGCACCACAAACGGAAGCGGCGCACGGAGTTCGTGTCGTATTTGTGGAGTTGCCCAATACCAAAATTGAACTCCTGGAACCCTTCGGCGAGAATTCACCAATCAAGAGCTTCCTGGAAAAGAATCCGTCAGGCGGCATGCATCATCTTTGCTATGAGGTGACAGATGTTATGGCTGCCCGTGACAGGCTGGTGGCTGAGGGCGCGCGGGTGCTTGGCGATGGCAACCCCAAGATTGGGGCTCACGGCAAGCCTGTGCTGTTTTTGCATCCTAAGGATTTCTGCGGCACCTTGATTGAATTGGAACAGGCATGAGCCTTGCCAGCGCCATTGCCATTTATTTCATCATCTGGTGGCTGGCGCTTTTTCTGGTGCTGCCGTTCGGCATTCGCAATGCCCATGAAGCTGGTGAGACCGTGGAAGAGGGCAATGAACCGGGGGCGCCAACGAATCCGCGCCTGGTTCAGAAGGCTATTATTACAACCATCCTTGCAACGGCGGTTTTTGCGGTTTTTTACCTGGCCGTCACGCGGGGCTGGGTGGGTCTCGACAGCCTGCCCTTTTACAACACGATGCCGAGCCCGATTTGACGCAATAAAAAAAGGCGAAGCTTTCACTTCGCCCTTTTCAAGTCAGTTGACCTTCCATTTTCTTGTCGATCCCTAGGGTTCAACGGGGCAGCTGTCTTACGGTTATCCGTATGCGCGCCTGGAAGCATCCTCCCCAGACCTGGGTCCACTTTAAGAGTAAACACCGACGGTCTTTTTCTTAATTGGTGGCGAAGCTAGCACAAAGATTCGCCGTGTCACGTGAAATATTACAGAAGTGTGTCTTGACTTTGAAAGAGCCCGACTTGTGTTCCCATTTGTTTCCCTTAAAAGGGCGCGGCACAGGCTACACGAGGATTCCCATGCGTCTTTCGCAATATTTCATGCCAATCTTACGAGACGATCCGAAGGAAGCGGAAATCGTGTCCCATAAGCTCATGCTGCGGACGGGCATGATTCGGCAGGAGGCGGCGGGCAACTACTCCTGGTTGCCGATGGGTTTTCGGGTTCTCAAGAAGATTGAACAGATCGTCCGGGAAGAACAGAACCGGGCAGGGGCTCTCGAAGTCTTGATGCCTACCATTCAGCCGGCGGAGCTTTGGAAAAAATCCGGGCGCTATGATGCGTATGGCAAGGAAATGCTTAGGATCAAGGACCGCCATGACCGGGAGATGCTTTTTGGTCCGACGAATGAGGAAATGATCACCGATATATTCCGGCAGGGTGTTCAAAGCTACAAGGACCTGCCTCGCAACCTCTATCACATCCAATGGAAATTCCGCGATGAAGTGCGCCCACGTTTTGGCGTGATGCGGGGCCGCGAGTTCCTCATGAAGGACGCCTACTCGTTTGATGTGAGCCGCGAGGCGGGTCAGCATTCCTATAACAAGATGTTTGTGAGCTACCTTCGTACCTTCGCACGCATGGGGCTCAAGGCGGTTCCCATGCGGGCCGAGACCGGACCTATCGGCGGCTCGGACAGCCACGAGTTTTTGATTCTGGCGGATACGGGTGAGAGTGCGGTGTTCTTCGACAGTGACTTTTTGAATATGAATTTGCAAGAACTTGATTATGACGACGTGGAGCATGTGGCAGCTTATGTAAGCCACTTGACTAGCGCGTATGCTGCAACTGATGAAAAGCATGATCAAAGAGAATTTGAACAGCGCGTTCCTGAATTGCGAAGAGTGGTGGGCCGCGGTATTGAAGTGGGCCACATTTTTTTCTTCGGCACGAAATATTCGGAGCCTTTGGGCTGTGAAGTTCAAGGCGCTGATGGCAAGAAGGTAACGGTGCAATCGGGCTCTTATGGCATTGGGGTGTCGCGTCTTGTTGGTGCAATCATTGAAGCCTCCCACGACGATGCCGGAATCATCTGGCCCGAGTCGGTAGCACCATTTCATGTGGGTCTCATTAATCTTAAGGTTGGTGATGTGGCCAGTGATGAAGCCTGCCTTAAAATCTACAAGGCACTTCAGGCCAAGGGCATAGAGGTTCTCTATGACGACAAGGATGGCGGCGCTGGCGGCAAATTTGCGGCCATGGACCTTATCGGCCTGCCATGGCAGGTGATTATCGGCCCTCGCGGTTTGAAAGAAGGCATTGCTGAAGTCAAAAACCGCAAGACAGGTGCGCGCGAAAATGTGGCGCTTGACCAGGTTGTAGGACGCTTTGCAGCCTGATGGAAAATGACCTTCCCGATACCAGACCCTTTGCCAATTTCGAATGGATGCTGGCGTTGCGCTATCTCCGGGCGCGGCGGAAGGAAAGTTTTATTTCGGTCATTTCCCTGTTTTCGTTTTTGGGGATCATGCTGGGTGTTGCAACGTTGATTGTCGTGATGTCGGTCCTGAATGGCTTTCGTGCCGAACTTCTCGACAAGATTCTCGGATTTTCGGGGCATGCGACCTTCTATCATCAGGATCTCACCCCTATTGCGGATTTCAAGGATGTGCAGGCGCGGCTCGAAAAAGTGGACGGCGTCAAGCGGGTGATTTCGCTTGTCGAAGGGCAGGCCATGGCCTCCTCGCTTAGAAGCAGCACGGGCGTACTGGTGCGCGGCATTGCCGAAGCCGATATTGAGAAGCTTTCCAGCATCAACAACAAGGATTTGAAGACGGCGATCGCGTCCCCCGGGGTTCCCGATCTGAAGCCTTCATTTGCGGGCTTTGACAAGTCGGAGGGCATTGCGGTTGGCGAACGGCTGGCCTGGCGTCATGGACTTGACTTGGGCAGTGTACTGACGATCATTTCGCCTAATGGCCCCGACACCGTTATGGGGACGGCCCCGCGCATCCGGGACTTTACGGTCGTTGCCATATTCAAGATTGGCATGTCGGAATATGATGAAGGCATTGCCTATCTGCCGATTGCCGATGCCCAGGAATTTTTTGTTTCCGAAGAGGGTGCAACCGGCCTTGAGGTGATGGTGGATTCACCGGATGATATCGGTGAAATTGTTCCGGCACTGCGCAAGGCGGTTGGCAGCGAGCTTTGGATGCAGACCTGGAAAGACCGCAATGTAGCCTTCTTCAACGCGCTCGCGGTTGAGCGCAATGTGATGTTTCTGGTCCTCACCATGATTATCCTGGTGGCTGCCCTCAACATCATCTCTGGACTGATCATGCTGGTGAAAGACAAGGGCCATGACATCGCCATCCTGCGCACCATGGGGGCCACGCGCGGCGCGGTGCAGCGGGTGTTCCTGATTACGGGGGCGGCCATCGGTGTGGTGGGAACCTTTGCCGGTCTGGTTTTGGGTATTCTCATTTGCCTCAATGTGGAAAGCATCCGGCAGTTCATTCAGTGGCTTTCCGGCGTTGATCCCTTTAACGCCGAAATTTATTATCTAGCCCAACTCCCGGCGGTCGTCGATGCCAGCCAGACTTTCTGGATTGTCATGATGTCACTGTTCCTGTCCTTCATCGCAACGCTTTATCCCTCCTGGCGCGCAGCCAAGCTCGATCCGGTTGAAGCCTTGAGGTACGAATAATGGCGCCAGCCCTTGAGCTTCGCCATGTGGCCCGCTCCTATGCGGAAGGGGCGGGACGTTTGGATATTTTCAAGGACCTGGCGCTTGAGGTTTACGCGGGTGAAATCGTGGCCCTGGTCGGCCAATCGGGAGCCGGCAAATCCTCACTGCTCCACATCGCCGGCCTGTTGGAAGCGCCGACGGCGGGCGACGTGTTCATTTCCGGCCAAATCTGCACGGCCCTTGATGATACGGCTCGCACCCGCATTCGCCGGATCGGCATTGGCTTCGTGTATCAGTTCCATCATCTGCTGCCAGAGTTTTCAGCACTTGAAAACGTGATTATGCCACAGCTGATTGCGGGGGTAACGAAAACTGCGGCGATGAATAGAGCAAGAGAACTTTTGGAGAGGCTGGGGTTGGCTGAACGCTTTCAGCACCGCCCTTCGGAAATGTCGGGCGGCGAGCAGCAGCGTGTGGCCATCGCACGTGCCATTGCCAACCGGCCTCTGTTGCTGCTGGCCGATGAACCCACGGGCAATCTTGATCCTGATACCGCCGCACGGGTGCATGAGGAATTCCTGCGCCTGATCAAGGAAGAAGGGCTAGGCGCCTTGATTGCCACCCATAACATCGCCTTGGCCAAGCGGATGAGCCGGGTGGTGAGCCTGCAATCAGGCATACTTGTGGATGGCTTGGCCTGATCCCTGCCGGGAGTTGCGAATCTGGTCTAGACTTGGCCTATGGCCTCTGATTCAAAACTTCCGACCTTCATCCATTTGCGGGCCCATTCGGCCTATTCGCTGGCTGAGGGGGCACTGCACATCAAGCAAATGGCGGTGCTGGCCAAGGAGGCAGGCATGCCGGCGCTGGCCATTACCGACACGGGCAATCTTTTTGGGGCGCTGGAATTTTCGGAAGCTCTGGCTGACAAGGGCATTCAACCCATCATCGGCTGCTCGCTGCGGGTTGAACTCCATGGGGCTGCTACCGACGCGACAGCGCGAACGCAGCCCCACCCCAAAAAGCCGCCGCCACTTTTGCTTCTGGCCAAGGACGAAACGGGTTACCGCAATCTTATGAAGCTCTCGAGCCGGGCCTATCTCCAGACGCCGGAAAGTGAAGTGCCCCATGTCACGTGGGAAATGTTTGCGCCGCTGAGCGAAGGCCTCATTTGTTTGTCCGGCGGACCCGATGGCCCCATCGATGAAGCCCTCGTGCAGGGGCAAGGCCCGCTTGCCAGGCAGTTGGTGGAGCGTCTCAAAGGAATGTTTGGTAATCGCTTCTACATTGAACTGCAGCGCCACGGCACGGAAGCGGAACGCGCGAGCGAGCCTGGTCTTATTGAACTGGCCTATGAACTTGAGGTGCCGCTGGTTGCCACCAACCAGGTCTATTTTGCCAGGCCCGACGACTACGCGGCCCATGATGCACTGATTTGCATTGCCGAGGGGCAGGTGGTTTCCGCCGATGACCGCAGGCGCGTGACGCCGGAGCACTATTTTAAATCACAACAGGAAATGGCGGCGCTGTTTGCCGATATCCCTGAGGCCATAGAGAACACCGTCGAGATTGCCCGGCGCTGTGCCTATATCGTCAAAGGACATGCGCCGATCCTGCCACGCTTCAGTGCCGGCGACGAGGCAGAGGAACTGCGCAACCAAGCGCGGGAAGGTTTGGCGCACAGGCTTGCGACGGTGGGCATGGCCGAAGGTTATTCGCTTGAAATTTATGAGGAGCGTCTGGACTTTGAACTCGGGATCATCATCAAGATGCGCTATCCCGGTTACTTCCTGATCGTTGCCGATTTTATCAAGTGGGCCAAGGCGCAAGGCATTCCGGTAGGACCCGGGCGTGGTTCCGGTGCCGGTTCACTGGTGGCCTACGCACTTACCATCACGGATCTAGATCCCCTGCGTTTCCAGCTTCTGTTTGAACGTTTTCTCAATCCGGACCGCGTGTCCATGCCCGACTTCGATATCGATTTCTGCCAGGACCGCCGCGACGAGGTGATTGATTATGTGCAGCAGCGTTACGGCAGGGACCATGTGGCGCAGATCATCACGTTTGGAAAGCTGCAGGCGCGGGCCGTGTGCCGCGACGTGGGCCGGGTGCTGCAAATGCCCTATATGCAGGTGGACCGGATTTCAAAACTGATCCCTATGAATCCGACGAACCCGATTGGCTTGAAGCAGGCCATCGACGGTGAACCCCGCATTCAGGAAGAGCGTGACCGCGACCCCACGGTGCGGCGCATGCTCGACATTGGCCTGAAGCTGGAAGGGCTCTACCGCCATGCCTCAACTCATGCTGCTGGTTTGGTTATTGGTGACAGACCGTTGGAAGAGCTGGTGCCGCTTTACCGCGATCCGCGCTCGACGCTTCCGGCCACGCAATTCAACATGAAGTATGTGGAAAAGGCGGGGCTAGTTAAGTTCGACTTTCTTGGACTGAAAACGCTGACGGTGATCGACAAGGCGCTGAAGCTTATCCACATGCGGCAGCCTGAATTTGATATAGCTAAAATTCCGCTGGACGATGGCCCGACATACCACATGCTGGCCCAGGGCGACACGGTTGGCGTGTTCCAATTGGAAAGTTCTGGTATGCGCGATGCGGTGCGCCAGATGCGGGCGGACCGGTTTGAGGACCTGATTGCATTGGTGGCGCTCTATCGCCCCGGTCCCATGGCAAATATTCCAACCTATTGCGCGCGGAAATTGGGCAAGGAGCAGATTGAATATCTGCATCCGAAGCTTGAGCCCATCCTCAAGGAAACGTTCGGCGTTATCACCTATCAGGAACAGGTGCAGCAGATCGCCAAGGACTTGGCCGGATATACGCTTGCCGAAGCCGATCTGCTGCGCCGCGCCATGGGCAAGAAAATCAAGTCCGAGATGGATGCGCAGCGCGAGCGGTTCCTCGGAGGTGCGACGGAGCAGGGCGTTGACCGCAACATTGCCATTCAGATTTTTGAGGCCTGCGCAAAGTTTGCCGAGTACGGGTTTAACAAATCCCACTCGGCGCCCTATGCCTATATCAGTTACCAAACGGCTTATCTGAAAGCCAATTACCCGGTGGAATTCCTGGCGGCCTCGATGACTCTCGACATGGGCAATACTGACAAGTTGCAGGTGTTCCGGGATGAGGCGGTGCGTTTGGGAATTAAGGTGGCACCGCCATCGATCAATGCCAGCGCCATTGATTTCAGAGTGCGGGACGGGGTGATATTCTATTCGCTTGCCGCCCTGAAAAATGTTGGCGTGGGCGCCATCCAGCATCTGACTGCAACACGCGAGGCGGGCGGGCGATATGCCTCGCTTGGGGATTTTGCCCGAAGAATTCATGGTTCCGTGCTGAACAAGCGCGCCCTGGAAAGCTTAGCGAAGGCCGGGGCTTTCGACGAGATCAACGCTAATCGGGCGCAGGTTCTGGCGGGTGTCGAAACGATTATCGCCACATCGAGCCGCACCAGCGCCGAGGCCGACGCCGGGCAGAATGATTTGTTTGGTGCGGCAACGGGAACGAAGGAAGAGCTAGTTCTGCCAATGCGCGATGTCTGGCTGCCGATGGAGCGGCTTAGCCACGAATTTGAGGCTGTGGGCTTTTATCTCTCGGGCCATCCGCTTGATGATTACATGAAACCATTGGCCAAGCTTGGCGTGGATACCTGGGCCTCATTCCAGCACAAGGCTTTGACAAAGGGAGCGAGTGCGGGAAAGCTTGCGGGCACGATCACTCATCGGCAGGAACGGCGCTCGAAGTCCGGCAACAAGTTTGCCTTCATTGGCTTTTCCGATCCTACCGGGCAATTCGAGGCCATATGTTTTTCGGATACGCTGGCGGCGGCGCGGGATTTGCTGGAACCCGGCAAGGCTGTGATTGCACGCGTCGAGTGCGATGTCGATGGCGAGGATGTAAAATTGCGTCTGCAGAGCGTTGAGATTTTGGACAAGGCCGCTGCGGCAATCGTTACGGGTCTCACGATATTTGTGCGCGATACCAAGCCGCTGGATTCCATTGCCATGCGTTTGAGTTCCGGCGGCAGGGCTCCGGTGCGGATGATCTTACAATTGGAGTCAGGGCGCGAAGTTGAGATGTCGCTTGGCAACAAGTTTGCCGTCACGCCGCAAATCAAGGGCGCCATCAAGGCCATTCAGGGCGTGGTGGACGTGCATGATTTTTGATCATGTTTTCTGTCCTACTCTCGGGAGACAATTCAGCATCGGCGGCCCATGCCAGATTCGCGTTGGAAATGATGTCTAGCAAGTCGGAGAATATGTGGATTGGAAATTGCAAGGGAATAATTTCACTCTTGAGAGCGGTCACACTACGCCAAGTGAAGGGTGTTCCAAAAAGCATTCTATGGAGCACAGCTGAGGCGCAAACTGATTTAACTCCAAGGCCTCTCAAGTATGAAGTTGAGTTTTCGGATGGCCACATTGTCAATGTTGATCTAATGAGGGCCGGAAGCAATTTTATTCTTGTCCGATATGAACTAAATACAGTGTCAATTATCTCCACGAGCGACATAAAGAGTGTTAAATTTGCAGGTGTTAACCCACCTTCTGCTCGTATTTCATGGCACGACATTTGGGAGGACATCGGGAGAATTTTTGCGAGGTTACGTAAAGCTGTTAGTCCAGAAAAGTGAAAGTTGCGCTTGATGATCAACTTTTTTTCTCAGCCCCAGATAAGTGAGCCATCAAGGCCATTCAGGGCGTGGTGGACGTGCATGATTTTTGATAGCGCAAACCATACCTGAACTCATCATGGCCGTGCTCGACACGGCCATTTTCTTTCCACTCTCCAGAAGATACCCGCGTCAAGCGCGGGCATGATGAGAAGTGTGGGATGCGCGTTCATGGCTCCGCAATTTCGCAGCTCTTGGCCAGGGTGAAGATCACCGCTTCAATATCGCCCAACTCAAAGCGCGCTTCGTCCGAAAGCCACAACCAGCTCCACCCCCAGTTCCATGCGAGCTTCAGGGTTTTGGCAGTTCTGAGTTCGGCAATGTCGGGGGTATTTTCTCGGGTGAGGAGGCGTTTGCTGTCTGCAACAATCCAGAATTCTTCGCGTGGAATTTTTTTGTCGACAGTTGCCAGGAGT
This sequence comes from uncultured Aestuariivirga sp., assembly GCA_964486305.1. GTDB lineage: Bacteria > Pseudomonadota > Alphaproteobacteria > Rhizobiales > Aestuariivirgaceae > Aestuariivirga. The sequence continues at coordinate 7,182 of CAZAMS010000235.1, read as the reverse complement.
TCAATCTGGCCGCGGCTTGAAAGGGAATCCTCAAGTTTCAGCCATTGACTCCACTTGGTTGAGTCCCCGGACTGGCAGGCGATTGAATAAACGGCGGCGTAGTCGGGCTCTTCGCTACCGGAAGGTATCAAGGTAGATGAAAGCAATGAGGCTGTGTGGATGACAGCGTCGTTTGGCGCAACAGATTTTCCGAAGCTCCACGCGCCCAACTCCTGTGAGGCGGCAGAATCTGCCGAAAACAGGGTTAATAAAGCCATTCCTATCAATTTGAGCTGTAATTTCATCGCAAGGGCAAACTATCGTTTGAATAGCTGTTATGCCACCCCATCTTACCTCCTGATTTGCCATTTTCCCAGTAATACGGCTAAGTTAACGTGATTCATGTTAGAGAAAACTGCGGGCTTTCGGGCCGGCGTTGGAGATCGTAAAGATATGAAACCTTTTGCCATTGCCGGCATTCAGATGCACCTGAATCATGGCTCCAATATTGCTGCCATGCGGCAGCGGATTGACCTTACGATGCATCTCTACCCCTGGGTGCAGATGGTGATGCTTTCCGAACTCGCGGCCTTCGGACCGCTTCTGCAATACGCCCAGCCTCTTCCGGGATCGGTGGAAGCTGATTTTCAGGATATGGCGCGGCATCACCGCATCTGGCTGATCAATGGCTCGATGTATGAGCGGCGCGAGGGCGGCATTTATAATACCACCTCAGTGATCAACCCGGAGGGCGAGATTGTCGGGCGCTACCGCAAGATGTTTCCGTTTCGCCCGCTCGAGCAGGGCGTGCAGGCGGGAACCGAGTTCCTGGCTTTTGATATCGACGATGTGGGCAAATTTGGCGTGCTCAACTGTTATGACATCTGGTTCCCGGAAACCTCACGGCAGCTGACGGCCATGGGCGTTGAGGTGATATTGCATCCGGTGATGACGCACACCATTGACCGCGACGTGGATATCGCCATCAGCCACGCCACCTCGTCAATGATGCAATGCTATATTTTTGACATCAATGGTCTGGGGGCGGGCGGTATTGGCCAGTCCTGCGTGTTTGACCCTTCGGGACGTGCGCTCTATCGCGGAGACGCAACAGAACAGATCATTCCCATTGAAATTGACATGGAGCAGGTGGCGCGTTCGCGCGAGCGCGGCATTCGCGGGCTTGGCCAGATGAGCAAGGCCTTCCGGGACAGGCCCGTCAATTTCCCGGTTTATGAAAAGGGATTTGACACCGGCTATCTTGATAGCCTGGGACCGATTGCCGCGCCGCGCCGTGTTGATGAGGCGCCGCCTGCCAATGTCAAAACATTCCCCATGCGGCGGAGTTTTTTGAAGTAGGCCATACTCAAATATTCTGTCACCCCGACGAATGTCGGGGCCTAGACTTTGAACATGTGTAATCGCTGAAAGTCTGGCTCCCGGCTTCCGCCGGGATGACAGAGTTTTGGATTAGAACATCTTGTTCGCGGCGTGCATCGGCGGAGGTTTTGGGGCCGAGGAGCCGGTGACCGCAATCGATTCAAATTCCCTGTTGATGGCTTTCACCCAGGCCTTGGCCCGGTCGGTCAATTTCCGGTCATCGGTTTGGAAGCGGCCCCGCGAGACCAGGATGCCGAGGTCGGCGCCATGGTAGCGATAGTCTCCCGCCGAATAGACTCGGAGGTAAAACGCTTCGTCCTCATCGGAGACCACGAACCAGTCAATGGATTTCCGCACCAATTTAATCGTGCCTTTCACATCCATGCGGTAAATGCCGGACGAAGGCGCCTTGGTGATCATCTCAACCCGGTCAACCGGGTATTTCAATATGAGCTGGCTCCAGTTATCGAACTCGGACCATCTCTCCTGCACCTTGGAGAGATCAAGCTCCCACTCGACATCCATGAATTCCAGCAAGTGGAACATATAAATGGGGCAGCCGCCATAGGTTGAAGTGATCAGGTTTGTCAGTGGCGAGGCACCGGAGATGCGGGGATTGATTTCGCCGAGGTAGACCTCGCGGGTATCCGTATCGATCAGGAAATCCATGCAGAAGGCGCCCTTGTAACCAGATTTGTAGAGCTGGTTGCCAAGTTTCTGCGCCATTTCGGTGACCGCCCTGCGTTCCTTGTCCATGCCGCCGGTGAATACATCATTGCCACACCAGCCACCCTTGTAAGGGGTCACCTCAGGAAAGCCGGTGATATCGGTTTGCATCGGACCGACCAGGGTTCCGTGCCGCGTGGCAACGGCTTCAACGGTGCCGGGCAGATGGTTTATGCGGCGCATAATTTTCAGCTGTTCATCCACCATGTCTTCCTCATGGGTGAGCCAATCACTCTCGGACTTGATGAAGAAGGTGGTGCGGCCTGAATCGCCGTAAGGGGTTTGCACTACGAGGTCGCGGCCAAGGTTTGCCTTGTCGGCGAGTTCGCAAAGTTCTTCGTAGGTTTTGGCCTGGCCCATGGTGTTGGGGGCACTCTGGATGCCGGCCTCGTTGCCAAGCTTGGTCGTGGTGATCTTGGAATCAATATGCTTGCGCAATTTGGCTGGCGGCAGCGCTATCTTCAGGCCCAGTTCATTGGCAAGAAATTCGGTTTCCTCGTCAAACATGACGAGCATCAACAGGCCTTCTCCACGCTCCCTGAGACGGGTGCGCACTTCCTTGTGGCGCAGCAGGTAATTGTTCACGTCCTCGATGGACTTGAACTCGTGGGGGCCGTGTTCGCGCGGCACGACAATCTTGGGATGGCTGCCATCAAAGCTGTCGAAAAAGTTTATGTATTCGAATTTGTTGATCCAGCGGCCAAGCCCCAGAATATTGTAAGGCGTCGGCGACAGAAAAGTGATCGGGGTCTGGTTTTGTCTGAAGAAGGCATAGATTTCGGACAGGCTCGTCAGTTTTGTTTTTGTCGTCTTAGCCACAGGTACACTCCCCAACCAAACTGGAGACGAGTAAAGCCTAAATCATACAATTAGAAAAGCCGCTGGCAGCGCCAAAAGGTGTTATTTTTACCTGACGGCGTTGGCGTGTGCCTGTTCGAGAGGTTTTACAAACTCGATTGCAACGCCATTTTCCAGGTAGCGCACGACACGGCCGCGCATTTTTCCCAGCATCACATAGGTGCCAAGGCTTGGCATCACATCGACTGTTATGCCGGCGCCCGAAACTGAAATGTCAACGACTTCGCAATTGTAAACCCGGCCATCGGGGAGGGTGATTTGTGATTGGCTGTCACGGGGTTCGAAGCGTGCGTGCCTGCGGCCTTCTTCGCTGTTTGCCGGCCGTTCGCCCAGCCACTTGATGCGTGATTCAAGCTTTTCAAGCCGGGCGCCCTTGAGCGCAAATGAGATGCGAAAGCCGCCTGGAACAGCCTTGTCGGAGACTGCTTCAATGCGCCCCAGTTCTTCGAGGTAGGCCACAATTGTCAGGCCAATGGGTGGAATTTTGTCAGTCAGGAAGGTGGCACCCGTCGTCGTCAAATTGGTGACCTGGCAGGGGTGCTCGGACATATCGGGGAGCATGTAGCGGCCATAGAGTACCCTTGGTTCGTCGGGGACTGTGGCCTCAGCAGTTTTTTCGGCAGTTGCGTTCACTTTAGAACCCCAGTGTTACGTCCCGCCACGGGCCTAAGCCCATAGACGATTCCGGTCGCAATCGTTTCAGTTCTGGTAACCCTAATGCTGCGTTGTAAAGGCCAAGTTAAGGAAAGTGCATAATTTGGCTAGGTCCGGCCGCCCTTAATCAGATGCAGGCCCCTTGGCCGGGTATCGGGGTTGGGCAAATTTGCAGCGAGTTTATCGCCGGGCACTGGCTCCGTCCAAATGGCACGGGCCCCGGAAAGTTCCATGTATCTGATCCTATCGTAGACAAGATTGGAAATATCGCGGAATGGGAAAACCCCGCCAAATACATGAAATCGCATGCCATTTCTGGCACGAACAGGCAGACCAAGGAGTTCTGTGCTGATGGCCTGATCCGTGTCGGTTATGAGGCGGATGCGAAAGAGACAGGGCTGCAAACTGGTCACTACCGAATCCAGGAGGTATTTCATGGTGTTGCGCTCAAAGCCACTCCAACCGGCAAGCGCATTGGTATAGGTAAGCGGCTGGCGGTAAAGCAGGCTGGTTTGGCTGCCCGCGAGACGCCATTTATAGGTTTGGTGGAGATAATCCCGCTCCAGCATCAGAAGATTCGGAACAATATCGCTGATCTGTTTCAAATCGAGATCATCCCGGCCAGGGGCTGCATTTTCGCCACGGATTTTTTCCCAAAAGCGAAACAGGCTGCGTGTGCCGGGATGCAGGATCTGGGGGTAGACCAGGCTTGCTTCTTTATCGTCGTTAACTAACATTGAGTAACCCCAAGGGCTGAGGCTGCATCACTGCCTGTGCCAATCATGAACTTTCAGGCCTTGTGTTGCAGGGGCCATGCCATTTGACAGGAGACGCTTTACCTATGAACGAGCCAGACGCGGCGGAAGTTGAAACTCCGGCCAGGGAGCCATTTTTAAAGGCACCGAAGGTTGTTTTGATTCTGATTGCGGTGCTGGCTTTCATACACCTTGTGCTTCAGGTTGCAGGACAGGACTGGCAGGTTTGGAGCCTCTATGCCTTTTCATTCATTCCAGCGCGGATTACAGGCGATGCGGTTTTTCCGGCGATCTGGGGATCGCAAGTCTGGTCATATCTGACCTACGCATTTCTCCATGCCGATATCATGCATCTATTTTTCAACAGCCTATGGTTTTTGATATTTGGCTCTGTCGTCGCACGAAGGTTGGGAACCGGCAGGTTTCTGCTCCTGGCGGGTGCCTCTGCCGTTGTCGGAGCTGTTGCAACGCTCCTCACCCATTGGGGTGAAATGGCGATTGTCATTGGCGCATCCGGTGCGGTTTCCGGTGTCATGGCGGCAGCCATTCCCCTGATGTACGGAGCCGGCCTTCGCTTGGGCGATACCTACCGCACCGACATTGCGACAGTCATGCCGCTACGGCCTTACGAAATACTGACGAACAGCCGTGCGTTTCTATTCACCGTGGTGTGGATTGCGGTCACATTGTTTTCCGGCGCGAGCGGCTGGACCGGCGCTTCTTTCGTGGAGGAGGGCCGCATTGCCTGGGAAGCCCATCTCGGCGGGTTTATTGCGGGCCTTGCCGCCTTCTACTGGCTTGATCGGCGGAATTGATTTACCTTCTGCGCAGGCGTGTTACAATGATCTCACGAGAGCTCAAGTTACGGGAGGAATGTATGTCTGTTTCCCACATCCTTGGTATCAAAGGCCGTTCAGTCATTACGGCCACGTCAAAGGAAACCGTACAAAGCACCGCGCAGAAACTGTCGCAACATCGCATCGGTGCAGTTGTCGTGATTGATGACAAGGGAGCCATAGCGGGCATTGTCTCTGAACGCGACATCGTGCGGGCTCTTGCCGAACATGGGGCAAAGTCCATGGCCATGCCGGTCTCAGGCATCATGAGCAAAACGGTGAAAACCTGCAAGGTTGGCGACAGTGAAATAGAATTGATGGCTTTGATGACAACCCACCGTATACGCCATCTACCCGTGGTGGAAGGCGGCAAACTTGCCGGCATGATATCCATCGGCGACATCGTAAAATTCCGCATCGAAGCCATTGAGCGTGAGGCGGAAGAGATGAAGAGCTATATCGCGTCGGCGGGATAACACGTCTTATCCATCCGCCTCATCATGGCCGGGCCCGATACGGCCTTGTTCTTTCTGCTGTTGCGATGCCCGCATCGAGTGCGGGCATGATGAGAAAGGGGGCGGGGTAGGGAGCTACATTTTGTAGACGAAATCCGGATCGAAAAGTTTTTCGTTGTCGATGAACTCGAGTTCGCCCTTCACGATCTTGCGATAGAAGCAGGACTTGCGGCCCGTGTGACAGGCGGCACCATGGCCTTCCGGAGTGACCTTGATTTGCAGAACATCCTGGTCGCAGTCGGTGAGAATGCTGATGGCCGCGAATGTTTCGCCGGAGGTTTCACCTTTTTTCCACAGAACCTTGCGGGAGCGGCTGTAGAAGTGAACCTGGCTGGTGACTAGGGTTACATCCAGCGCCTCCCGGTTCATGAAGGCAAACATGAGAAGGCTGCCATCACGGGCATCGGTGACGATGGCCGGGATCAAGCCGTGTTCATCAAATTTCAAATGAAGCGCCGTCGTTTCATCGAGGGCGCCGGTCATTAGAGGGAAAAACCGCCGGATGGTGAGCGCACCAGTTCCATGAAGCGCGCCTGCATGGTTGGGTTGGATTTGAACTCGCCGGTGAATTGCGTGGTGATGGTTGCCACATTGCGCTTGCCAATGCCGCGCATGGACATGCAGGTGTGAACCGCCTCGATCATCACGGCAGCGCCACGCGGCTTCAGGCTCGTGCAAATTGCATTGGCAATCTGTGCGGTCATGGTTTCCTGGGTCTGCAAACGGCGAGCAAAAATCTCAACCACGCGGGCCAGCTTGGAAATGCCCACAACCTGTTCCGTGGGAAGGTAAGCCACATGGGCACGGCCCACGAAGGGAGCAATGTGATGCTCGCAATGAGAGGTAAATTCAATGTCGCGCAGCATGACAATGTCATCGTAGCCGCCAACATCGGTGAAGGTGCGTGACAGGGTCTCGGCGGGGTCTTCGCCATAGCCGCTGAAATATTCAAGGAAGGCCTTGGTCACGCGGCGGGGCGTATCCAGCAGGCCTTCGCGGGCAGGGTCATCACCGGCCCAGGCCAACAGGGTGCGCACCGCGGCTTCAGCTTCTTCCTGAGATGGACGCTTCAGCCTCGAATCCGTGGTTTCGCGTTGAAATTTCTTGATAATAGCGTCCATGTTGTCTCTTTGGCGTTGGGTACTATATTGACTTTACTAGTGTTTCTGTTCTTCCCATATCATGGGGGGTAAATTGAGGCAAACCAACAAAGACCAATAGTTAAGCGGGACCGACGGGATATGTGAATGATTAACGAGATTTACAACAGAAAAATCCTGGAATTCGCAGCTGACATTCCCCGCTTGCAACGCTTGGGTGCGCCGGATGCTACAGCCGTGGCCCATTCCAGGCTTTGCGGCTCCAGGGTTACCGTTGATCTCAAGATGAAGGGCGATGTGGTCACGGATTTTGGCCAGGAGGTGAAAGCCTGCGCTTTGGGGCAGGCCTCGTCTTCGGTCATGGCCCGTCACGTCATTG
>CAZAMS010000234.1:0-12600 GCA_964486305.1 uncultured Aestuariivirga sp. | reverse complement strand
GGCCGATCAAGGGCACTCGGCGGCGCGATCCCAATCAGGCCCTTGATGCGGCTCTCGTTGCTGAACTGGCATCAAGCCGTAAAGACCGGGCCGAGAATGTAATGATCGTTGACCTGTTGCGCAATGATCTGAGCCGGGTGTGTGCGCCGGGCAGCGTGCGTGTGCCGGTGCTGTGCGGTTTGGAGACTTATGCCTCGGTGCATCATCTGACTTCCGTTGTGACAGGCGAATTGAAACCGGAAAAATCCGTTGGCGATCTTATTGCTGCGATTTTCCCCGGCGGATCGATCACGGGCGCTCCCAAAATCCGCGCGATGGAAGTGATTGCGGAAATCGAGGAACAGGGGCGTGGGGTTTATTGCGGCTCCATCGGCTATTTCGGTTTCAACGGGCAAGTGGATTTGAACATCGCCATTCGCACCACCATGTTTTCGCAAGGCGTGGCGCGGTTCCAAGGCGGCGGCGGCATTACGGCGCGTTCGGAGCCCGCAGCGGAATATGAGGAAACGCTGACCAAGGTGACCCGCATCATGGAGGCCTTTGCGCCATGATTCTCATCGTCGATAACTACGACAGCTTTGTTTACAATATCGCGCGCTACTTCGAGGAACTTGGCCAGCGGGTTTTGGTGAAGCGCAACGATGTAGTGGGCAAGGCCGATCTCAAAGCGAAGGCCATTGTCATTTCCCCTGGCCCCTGCACACCGCATGAAGCGGGAGAGTCCTTGAACATTGTGCGAAAGTTTTCCGGTCATCTTCCCATTCTCGGTGTCTGTCTCGGGCATCAGTGCATTGGTGAAGCTTTTGGCGGCAAGGTTGGCCGTGCCAAACGCCCCATGCACGGGGATTCATCCGAGATCTCTCATGATGGAACGGGAGTATTCAAGGGCCTCCCCAATCGGTTTAATGAGGGGCGCTATCATTCGCTGATTGTGGATACTGACTCAGAGAACATGGAACTTGAAATTACCGCCCGCAGTGATGATGGCGAAATCATGGGGTTAAAACACAGGCAGCATCCAACCTACGGAGTACAGTTCCACCCGGAGTCCATCCTCACTGAGCATGGCTACTTGATGCTCAGGAATTTTCTGGAGGTTGTGAATTGAACGCTGTCTGGTTCAATGGGCAATTTGTGAATGGCACGCTGCCGCTTGATGCCCATGATCGCGGGTTTCTGTTGGGCGACGGTGTTTTTGAAACCATAGCCGTCATCAATCACAAGCCCCTCTGGCTTGATGAGCATCTGCAACGGATGTCACACGCGGCAGCAGAGTTGGGAATAGCTTTTAATGCGGAAAGTCTTTTTGCAGGACTGGGAACGGTTCTCCAAAAAAGCCAGGCGCAGATCGAAGTTCTCCGCATAAGCTTGAGCCGCGGGAAAACCTCGCGTGGCCTGGCAGGTGACGGCACCTCTCCCAGCCTTCTTATGACGCTTGACGGGTTCGATGCAGGGAACCTGTTTCAGCCCTGCCGTCTCAAGGTCTCAGCTGTGCGGCGCAACGAGTTTGCGCCCTCGTCACGGTTGAAGACCCTGTCCTATATCGATGGCATTGCTGCGGCGCGCGAAGTGGCTGCGGACGCGGATGATGCGCTGATGCTGAACACCCATGGGCACGTCGCTTCTTCCACGGTTGCCAACATATTCCTTTTGCGGGGAAATGAGCTGGTTACGCCTTCGCTCAATCAGGGCTTGTTACCCGGCATCACGCGGCGCGTGCTGTTGGACAACGCAAAGAAGATGGAATCTGTGCCCGTTGAGAAAACCATTTCGCTGGAAGATTTATTCCGTGCGGATGCGGTGTTTTTGTGCAATAGCCTGCGTTTTCTCCGGCCGGTTACCACGCTGAATGGCGAACCATTGGGCAAGCGCCTGTTGGATCATCTGAAAGACGGATTGAGCGCGCTGGCCAAGAAACATTGCGGAATTGACCCCCGCACTTTGATGTGAATGAAAGGAAGAAACTATGAAATTTTTTGTTGATACGGCCGACGTGGCTGAAATCAAGGATCTTGCCGATGCGGGGCTTCTTGACGGCGTGACCACCAATCCATCGCTGGTTGCAAAATCAGGCCGGGCTTTCAAGGAAGTTATCGCCGAGATTTGCAAGATCGTTGAGGGCCCGGTGAGCGCCGAGGTGACCGCCCTTGATTTTGCAGGCATGATCCGGGAAGGCAATGACCTCAGGAAGATCGCCAAGAACGTGACGGTCAAGGTGCCGCTCACCATTGATGGGCTCAAGGCCTGCAAGGCGCTGCGGGCTGATGGCGCCATGGTGAATGTCACGCTGTGCTTTAGTGCCAACCAGGCGCTGCTTGCGGCCAAGGCGGGGGCGTCATTCATTTCGCCTTTCGTGGGCCGCCTTGATGACATTCATCTTGAGGGGATGGAGCTCATTTCCGAAATCCGCCAGATCTATGACAATTATGGATTCGACACGGAAATTCTGGTGGCCTCAACGCGCACCGCCAATCACATCAAGCAAGCCGCCCTCATTGGGGCTGATGTGGTAACCGCTCCTCCTGCGGTTCTTAAAGCTCTGGCCAAGCACCCGCTGACCGACAAGGGCATTGAAATGTTCCTAGGTGATTGGAAAAAGACAGGGCAGAGCATCCTGTGATCCTTGAACACGCCATTCTTGATGTTTCACCCGCTGAAACGGTGGATTATGAAGCGGCGCTAAAGCAGGCCCTGCCGCTTATCGCCGCGACACCGGGTTTTATCCGGCTTGAGGTTCGACCCTGCCTGGAAAAGCCAGGACGTTATCTTCTGCTGGTGGAGTGGCGGGAACTGACGGACCATACGGTTGGTTTTCGCAATTCCGATCGTTACCAGGCGTGGAAGAATTTGTTGCATCGTTTTTACAGTCCGTTTCCGCTGGTGGAACATTATGGTGAGCCCGCCGTCACCGGTTAGGACTCATCAACCATTATTGGGCTAGGTTGGGGCATGAGTGATGGTCTTCAGTTTGGATTCTCCGGTGATGCGGCAGCAGTTGCCGTGCGCTGGCAGGAGTCGCTGAAATCTGAGCGCCGCATGGCGGCCAAAACCTTGGAAGCCTATGCCCGCGATGTTTCACAGTTTGGCCAGTTCCTGACGGATCATCTGGGGCAACACGCATGTGCTGCTGATCTCGCAGGACTTACGACCGCAGACTTTCGTAGCTTCATGGCGCGGCGGCGCAAAGGCGGAGTAGAAAGCCGGACCCTTGCGCGGCAGCTTTCGGCCATTCGCTCATTCTTCCGTTTTGCCGAGCGCAATAATCATTTCAGCAACGCGGCACTGTCAGCGCTGCGCTCGCCAAAACTGTCCCATTCTGTTCCAAAACCCTTGAACATCAAGGCCGCACGACGAGTGGCTGCCGCCGATGTGCTTTCAACCGATGAGACACCGAAATGGGTGGAAGCGCGCGACCGTGCCGTGCTCACCCTGCTTTATGCCTGTGGCCTTCGTATTTCGGAGGCCATCGGCCTCACGCTCAGTCAGTCCAAAAATACGCCGCTTGTGATCACCGGCAAGGGTGGCAAAACGCGCATTGCCCCGGTTCTGCCCCGGGTGCGCGAGGTGCTGGATTCCTACGTCGAACTTTGCCCATTTCCCTTGAAGCCCGGTGAACCCATGTTCCGGGGCATTCGTGGCGGGCCGCTCAATGCGCGCAATATCCAGTTGCTGATCGAGAGAATGCGTGGCGTTTTGAACCTGCCCGATACGGCCACTCCCCATGCGTTGCGCCATTCCTTTGCCACTCATTTGCTGGGCAACGGGGCCGACCTGCGGGTGATCCAGGAGCTTCTGGGCCATGCCAGCCTGTCCTCCACTCAGATCTACACTGAAGTGGACCGGACCCATCTGCTCGAACAATATCGCAAGGCTCACGCGCAGAGTTGAGGCTTGTTTCGGCGGGAGCCATTTTGTAGCACTCGCCCATGCCTGTTATTGATCCTGTTACCTCCGATTCACATCTCCCCCAAAAAACCACGGTTGCTGTCATCGGCGGCGGCATCATTGGCGTTGCAACGGCGCTTGAACTGGCCGAGCGCGGCGTTTCCGTTGTGCTGCTGGAAAAAGGCATCATTGCCGGTGAACAATCCTCGCGCAATTGGGGCTGGTGCCGGCAGATGGGGCGGGACCCACGCGAAATTCCCCTGGTGCTGGAATCACTGAAACTGTGGCGCGGGATGAACACGCGTGTGGATGCTGAAACAGGCTATCGCCAGTGCGGAATTGTTTATCTCGCGGAAACCGAAACGGAGCTTGCCACGAAGGAAAAATGGTATGCGGAAAATGCCAAGTCCTTTGGCCTGGATACGCGGCTGGTTTCGGGTGCCGAAGCGGAGCGCCTGCAACCGGGTTCGACGCGGACATGGAAGGGTGCGCTTTACACCTCTGCTGATGGCCGGGCCGAACCATTCCTCGCAGTACCTGCCATGGCAAGGCATGCCCAAAAACTAGGCGTAAAGATATTCCAGAATTGCGCGGTGCGCGGGGTGGAAACAACTGGCGGCAGGGTTTCGTCGGTTGTCACGGAAAATGGAACCATCGCCTGCGAGCAGGTGGTGCTGGCAGGCGGGGCCTGGTCACGGCGCTTCCTGCACAATCTTGGCATTGAATTTCCCCAGCTCACGGTCATTGGTTCAGTGATGCGCACTGAGCCTCTTGATACGGGCCTTGAGAAATCCTGTTCGGGCGGGAAGTTTGCTTTTCGGAAGCGTCTTGATGGTGGCTACACCGTAACCCATCGGCATTTGTCCGTTGCCGATATCCTTCCCGACAGTTTCCGGCAGTTCTTTCAGTTCCTGCCTGCCCTGAAACTGGACTGGAGCGGCTTGCGCCTGCGTCTGGGTAAACGGTTTATTGACGAGGCGCGGCTGAAGCGCCGCTGGCGTCTCGATGAGCGTTCGCCCTTTGAGGAGGTGCGCATTCTTGATCCGGAACCGGTGCATTCCATACTTGACGAGGCAGCGGCGAGCTTAAGGGATTATTATCCACGCCTTCAATCTATGCAGATTGCCGAGCGCTGGGCAGGCGTCATCGATGCAACGCCAGACGTGGTGCCGGTCATCTCAGCCTTGCCAAAAATAGAGGGGCTTTTTCTTGCCTCAGGTTTTTCAGGCCATGGCTTTGGCTTGGGCCCGGGGGCGGGCAAGCTCGCGGCGCAAATGGTTATGGGCGAAAGCCCATGTGTTGATCCCGCGCCGTTTCGCTATGGGCGCTCTTTTGATGGGAGCAGGCCGCGGCCCACGACTGGCCCTTGACTAGGCCGCCATCTGCTGCGACTGGGCAAGGGCGCGGCTTACGGTTTCGAGCAGGTCTTCGGGGGCCACAGGCTTGCGCATGAATTCAAACAGCTTCAAATTGATGGCGCGCAGACGGGTTGAGCTTTCAACGTCTGCGGAGACCATGACATAAACCGACTTGCAGCCCAGGGCCTGCATGGTTTCCACCACATCAAGGCCGTTCTTAATGCTGCCAAGCCGGAAGTCGAAAAGGCCCACGGAGAAGGTTTGCCCAATGGCAAACTCCAATGCCGACTCCGGGTCGGCAAAGCCTTTCACCTTATAGCCCATATCAGCCAGGAGCTCTGCGGTTGTGGTCAGCAGGTCGAGGTCATCATCCAGAATGAGGATGTCGACGTGCTTGTCTTTGCTTGCCATAGGTTCAGCTTTGCCCAAAATCATGCGTTATAAGGTCTTGATTATGCGGGAGAAGCTTTACAAATTGCTAAATGGATTAACTACAAAATGGTAAACAGCGGTAATTACCCAACGGGCTCAACTGTGGATTGACCGGCCGGCAACGGCCATGGCAGCCTCTTTAACCGCCTCTGACAGGGTGGGGTGGGCATGGCAGGTGCGGGCCAAATCCTCGGCGGAACCGCCAAATTCCATCAAAACCCCGATTTCATGGATCAATTCGCCCGCCATGGGGCCAATGATATGGGCTCCCAGCACCCGGTCGGTGCGGGAATCGGCCAGGATTTTGACAAAACCGTCGGTGGTCTGGTTGGCCTTGGCCCGGCCATTGGCGAGGAAGAGGAATTTGCCGGCCTTGAAATCAATGCCTGCGGCTTTGAGCTCTTCCTCGGTTTTGCCAACGGCTGCGATTTCCGGCGACGTGTAGACCACGCCTGGGATCACGTCATAATTCACGTGTCCCGCCTGGCCTGCCAGCATTTCGGCCAGTGCCACGCCCTCGTCCTCGGCTTTGTGGGCCAGCATGGGCCCCTTGATCACGTCGCCGATGGCATAGACGCCCTTAAGGCTGGTTTCAAAATGCCCGCCCACTTCAATGCACCCCTTGGCATCGCGCTTGATGCCGGCTTTCTCGCAGCCCAGGCCTTCGGTAAAGGGCATGCGGCCCACGGCCACCAGCACGGTGTCTGCATCGAGTGATTCTGCGGCACCGCCCGTATTGGGTTCAACCTGCAGGGTTACGGCGGTTTTAGTTTTTGCCGCATTGGTGACCTTGCTTGACAATTTGAAGGTGAAGCCCTGTTTTTGCAAAAGGCGCTGGAAATTTTTTGCAACCTCAAGGTCCATGCCGGGCAGGATGCGATCAAGATATTCAATGACGGTTATCTTTGCACCAAGGCGCGCGTAAACCGAACCGAGTTCAAGGCCGATGACACCGGCGCCAATGATGGCGAGGTGGCTTGGAATTTTTGTGAGTTCGAGCGCCCCGGTTGAGGAAATGATTTGCTTTTCGTCGATCTCGATGCCCTTGAGCCTGGCCACATCGGAACCGGTGGCAATGACGATGTTTTTTGTCTCAACAATCTGGCCCGCAACATCAACCTTGCCGGTACCCAGAATTTTTCCCGTTCCGCGGAACACGGTCACCTTGTTTTTCTTCATCAGAAAATCAACGCCCTTGGTGTTGCCATCAATGGCTTCCTGCTTGAAACCCATCATCCTGGCGAAATCAAATGTTGGCGAGACATTGATTCCCATTTTTGCAAAGGAGTGCCCTGCCTCAGCAAAGAGTTCTGACGCATGAAGCAGGGCCTTGGACGGAATGCAGCCGATATTCAAACAGGTGCCGCCATGGGTGGCGCGCTTTTCAATGACGGCTACTTTCATGCCGAGCTGGGCGGCGCGAATGGCGCAGACATAGCCGCCGGGGCCGGTGCCGATAACGGTGAGGTCGAAAATGTCAGCCATGATAAACTTCCTTTTTTCCCATCATGGCCGGGCTTGACCCGGCCATCTCATTCTGTTCCGTACGAAGAAGATGCCCGCATCAAGTGCGGGCATGATGAGATACTATAGATCTAACAATGCTCTTTGCGGGTCTTCGAGGCTTTCCTGTACGCGCACGAGGAACGTCACGGCTTCCTTGCCATCGACAATCCTGTGGTCATAGGAGAGCGCCAGATACATCATTGGGCGGATCACCACCTGGCCATTCACTGCCACGGGGCGATCCTGAATCTTGTGCATTCCGAGAATACCGGACTGCGGGGCATTGAGGATCGGTGTTGACATGAGCGAGCCGTAAACGCCGCCATTTGAAATGGTAAACGTGCCACCCTGCATGTCGGCGATTTGCAACTGCCCGTCGCGGGCTTTTTTTCCGTATTCGGCAATGGTTTTTTCGATGGTGGCAAATGACATGCGATCCGCATCGCGCACCACGGGAACCACAAGGCCCTTCTCGGTGCCCACCGCCACGCCCAGGTGATAGTAGTTCTTGTAAACCAGATCCTCGCCGTCAATTTCCGCATTCACTGCAGGCACATCTTTCAGGGCCTGGATCACCGCCTTGGCAAAGAAACTCATGAAGCCCAGCTTTACGCCGTGTTTCTTTTCAAACATCTCCTTGAACTCGTTGCGCAGGGCCATCACCGCGCTCATGTCCACCTCATTGAAGGTGGTGAGCATGGCGGCTGTGTTCTGGGCTTCCTTCAAACGGCGCGCGATGGTGAGGCGCAGCCTCGACATTTTCACCCGCTCTTCACCACCTGATGGCGCAGGGGCGGCGGCTGGCATGGCAATGGGTTTGGCAACGGGTCTGGACAATTGTTCGATGACATCGCCCTTTGTCAGGCGCCCATCCTTGCCAGTGGCAGGAATGTTTGCGGGTTCAAGCTTGTTTTCGGTGACGATCTTGCGCACTGCCGGTGAGAGGGGCGCTTCCACTTTTGCAGGTTCTGCAACTTTTGAGGCAACGGGAGCCGCTGCTGCGGGCTTTGCCGCTGCTCCTGCGGCACCTTCCTCGATGGCTCCAAGCAAAGCGCCAACTTTCACGGTGCTTCCCGATGCGGCCGAGATTGAAGACAGCTTGCCAGAGGCGGGCGCTGGCACTTCCACCGTCACCTTGTCGGTTTCAAGCTCAACCATGGGCTCATCGGCTTTCACTGCATCGCCGATATTCTTGAACCACTTTGCAATTGTTGCTTCGGTGACGGATTCACCCAGGGCAGGCACGCGAATTTCCTTATTCATTCTTCGTTTCCTTCAAACTCAGATCACGACGAGTCTTGATAGTTTCAATCAAGACTCATAAACGTGATCGTCTTTTATAGTGGTGCATGATTGCTTCGCCAAAGTAAGTTCACTTTGGCGCATCATGCACTGCCCAAGGCCGCTTCAAGGAGCTCTTTCAATTCCTTGAGATGCCTGCTCATCAATCCAGTTGCCGTGGATGCCGAGGCATGGCGTCCGGCATAATTAACCATTGTGTTCTTTGCCTTCAGATATTCCAGAACGCGCTCAATATTGGGCTGGGCGTAGGTCCAGGCCCCCATGTTCATCGGCTCTTCCTGGCACCAGATAAATTCTGCCTCCTTGAAACGCGCAAGCTCCTGGATCAGGGCCTTGTGGGGCCAGGGGTAGAGCTGCTCCACGCGGAGGAGATAAATATCGGTGAGCCCACGCTTTTCGCGCTCTTCGTAGAGATCGAAATAGACCTTGCCGGAACACATCACCACGCGGCGGATTTTATCGTCGGCCACAAGCTTGACCGGCTGGTCTTTCAGGGTTTCCGCATCATCCCAAAGAATGCGGTGGAAGGAAGTGGCATCGGCAAATTCTTCCAGCTTCGAAGTGGCGCGCTTGTTGCGCAACAATGACTTCGGCGTCATCATGATGAGAGGCTTGCGAATGTCGCGTTTCAACTGGCGGCGCAGGATATGAAAATAATTTGCTGGCGTAGTGCAATTGGCAATCTGCATGTTGTCCTCGGCGCACATTTGCAGGAAGCGTTCAAGCCGGGCTGAGGAATGCTCTGGTCCCTGGCCTTCATAGCCATGGGGCAAGAGACACACGAGGCCCGACATGCGCAGCCATTTGCGTTCACCTGAAGAAATAAATTGATCAAAGACCACTTGCGCGCCATTGGCGAAGTCACCGAATTGCGCTTCCCACAGGGTGAGGGTGTTGGGTTCGGCCAGTGTGTAGCCATATTCAAATCCCAGCACGGCTTCTTCCGACAGCATGGAATTGATGACTTCAATTTTGACCTGCTGATCTTTTACCAGATGGTTGAGCGGCGTATAGAGTTTGCCCGTCTGCTGATCAATAAGCACCGCATGGCGTTGCGAGAAGGTGCCGCGCTGAACGTCCTGACCGGATAATCTGATCTTGAAGCCATCATCGAGTAATGTCGCAAAGGCCAAGTTTTCACCCATGGACCAATCAAGGCCCGCGCCTTCTTCGATCATTTTATGCCGGGCATCGAGAACGCGCTGCATGGTTTTATGAACTGCAAAAGTCTTTGGAACCCTAGTGATTTTGAAGCCAATGTCCTTGAGCCTTTTGAGATCAACCCCGGTCAGGCCCTTGCGTGGATCGTCCAGGTCCTTCGCTGATTTCATGCCGGACCAGCGCCCATCGAGCCAGTCGGCCTTGTTGGCCTTGTAGCTTTCGGATGCGGCAAAATCCTCATCAAGGCTTTTGCGGTAATCCGCTTTCATTGCGTCGAATTCTTCCGCCGTGAGCACGCCTTCGGCAATAAGCCGCTTGGAATAGACGTTCACGATTGTTTCGTGGGCGGCGATCGCCTTGTACATCAGGGGCTGGGTGAAGAAGGGCTCGTCCGTTTCATTGTGGCCGAAGCGGCGATAGCAGAACATGTCAATGACAACGGGCTTCTTGAATTTCTGGCGGAACTCGACGGCGATCTTGGCGGCAAACACCACGGATTCCGGATCGTCGCCATTGGCATGGAAGATCGGCGCTTCAATCATCTTGGCCACGTCTGATGGATAGGGCGAAGACCTGGCAAAATGCGGGCTGGTGGTAAAGCCGATCTGGTTGTTGACGATGAAATGAATCGAGCCGCCGGACTTGTGGCCGCGAAGTCCTGACAGACCGAAACATTCCGCTACAACGCCTTGCCCAGCGAAAGCGGCATCGCCGTGGATGAGCAGGGGCAGAACACTTTTGCGCTCTTTGTCGCCCCGTTGGTCCTGTTTGGCGCGGGCCTTGCCCAGCACGACGGGATCAACAATTTCCAAGTGCGAGGGATTGGCGGTGAGCGACAGGTGAACCGTGTTGTCATCAAACATGCGATCGGAGGATGAGCCCAGATGATATTTCACATCGCCTGAACCTTCGACTTCATCAGGGGTGGAAGAGCCGCCCTTGAATTCATGGAAAATGGCGGAGAAGGGTTTTCCCATCACATTGGCCAGCACATTCAAGCGGCCGCGATGCGCCATGCCGAGGACGATTTCCTTGATGCCCAATTGCCCGCCGCGCTTGATGATTTGTTCAAGGGCGGGAATCATGCTTTCGCCGCCATCGAGGCCAAAGCGCTTGGTGCCGGTGTATTTTACGTTGAGAAAGTTCTCGAATCCTTCGCCCTCGATGAGCTTGCGCAGGATGGATTTCTTGCCTTCCGGCGTGAAGGAAATTTCCTTGTCGGCCCCTTCGATGCGCTGTTGCAGCCAGGCCTTTTGCACGGGGTCGGAAATGTGCATGAATTCCACACCCAGG
This sequence comes from uncultured Aestuariivirga sp., assembly GCA_964486305.1. Taxonomy (GTDB): domain Bacteria; phylum Pseudomonadota; class Alphaproteobacteria; order Rhizobiales; family Aestuariivirgaceae; genus Aestuariivirga. Next base: position 1,663 of record CAZAMS010000234.1, on the reverse strand, counting down.
GTGTGGCAATAGGTGCGTTTCACAATGTCGATGATCTGGCGAATGGTGGCCTGTTCAAGGCCTAAAACCTTGTCGAGGAATATGGGGCGGTCGAGGTCGGCCTCACTGAAACCGTAGGAGGCGGGGTCAAGCTCCGGCTGGGCGGGCCGCTCGGCGAGTTTCAGGGGATCGAGGTCGGCGGCGAGATGGCCGCGCATGCGAAAGGCGCGGATCATCATGAGGGCGCGCACCGAATCCATGGTGGCCTTGCGCACTTCATCGACGGAAAGGCCCTTGCCTGCCTCTTTTGCCTTGGCCCCGATCTTGGTGCCAACAACTTTCTCTACAGCGGTCCAGTTGCCGTCAAAGGCGGAGACGAGATCACCGGTTGGTGCAGACGGCCAATCCTTGCGGGCCCATGAGGGACCTGAAACCTGCTGCTTGGCGGAGGCGGGATCATCATCAAGACCGGCGAAAAATTGCCGCCAATGGATGTCGACGGCGGCGGGGTCTTCCAGATATTTGGCGTAGAGCCCCTCAATGAACTGGGCATTGCCACCATAGAGGAAAGAGGATTGTTCAAAAGCCGTAATTAAATCAGTCTTGTTCATCGCCATCACTTCCGAAAGCCGGTAACTCTGTCCGGCCCTAGAGATATACTACCCAAAGTTTTCTTTGTCTTACTTCCGTTTCAGTTTTTTCATTAATGTTTTGCCAAGCATTGCAGGCGAATCTGAGACCGCGATTCCGGCCCGTTTCATGGCTTCGATCTTGGATTCAGCGCCACCCTTGCCGCCGGAAATAATGGCGCCGGCATGGCCCATGCGGCGTCCCGGAGGTGCTGTGCGGCCTGCAATGAAGCCTGCCATGGGTTTCTTGATCTTGGATTTGCGGATGAATTCGGCGGCGTCCTCTTCGGCAGAACCGCCAATTTCGCCAATCATGATGATGGATTTGGTTTTTGGATCGGCCAAAAACATTTCGAGGATGTCGATGAATTCCGTGCCCTTGACGGGGTCACCGCCGATGCCAACGGCGGTGGTTTGCCCTAAGCCTTCCTGGGTGGTCTGGAATACGGCCTCGTAGGTCAAGGTGCCGGAGCGCGAGACGATGCCGACGGAACCCTTTTTGAAAATATTGCCCGGCATGATGCCGATCTTGCATTCGCCTGGTGTGAGAACACCTGGGCAGTTCGGCCCGATGAGACGTGTAGCGGAACCCACAAGCGCGCGCTTCACTTTCACCATGTCCTGCACCGGAATGCCTTCGGTGATGCACACCACAAGTGGAATTTCCGCATCAATGGCTTCGAGAATGGCGTCCGCCGCAAAGGGTGGCGGCACATAGATCACCGAGGCATCGGCGCCAGTCTTTTCGCGGGCTTCTGCCACGGTGTCATAAACGGGAAGGCCAATATGTTTCGTTCCACCCTTGCCCGGTGTCACGCCCGCCACCATCTGGGTGCCATAGGCAATCGCCTGTTCCGTATGGAAGGTGCCATTGTTGCCGGTAATGCCCTGACAGATCACTTTGGTTTTTTTGTTGATGAGAATGGACATCAGGCCGCTTCCGTCACGGCTTTAACAATCTTCTTCGCCGCATCGTCGAGGTTGTCGGCGGAGATGACATTAAGTTGCGAGTCCTTGATGATTTTCTTGCCCAATTCAACATTGGTGCCTTCGAG
>CAZAMS010000233.1:0-3844 GCA_964486305.1 uncultured Aestuariivirga sp. | reverse complement strand
GCCAGATGCCTCTATTCTGAGATGTCCTGTTTGAAGGGCCGGGGCCTTGAATTCATAAATCGTCCCAGCCACGGCAGGCGCAGAAAGCAGCATGAGGAGGCAGGCAAGAACACCGCGCCTCATGATATTGCACTGTTGATGCGCGGGAAAGTCATCCGCACGAGAAACATGTCATTGTCCCCATGCGCAAACTCAAGTTGCGCCCCGTGACTCTTGGCAACATCGGCGGCAATCGCCAGGCCCAGCCCGGAGCCAATGCCTTCCGATGACGCACGAAAGAAGCGCTTGGTCACATCGGGCCATTGTTGGGCCGGAATGCCTGGCCCATCATCGCCAATTTCCAGAACCACCTGAGAGTCTCTCACTTCAATGCCAATGCTAATTTTTGTTATTGCGCCATGGTGCACAGCATTCTCGATAATGTTGCGAATAGCTTCGCGCAGGCTGATGGGATCACCTTCAATGAAAACGGGCGCAGGCCCGGCATTCATCACGACGGATATGTCCCGGTCCATGGCGGCAGGAATGGCATCGGCCACGGCCTGGTTGAGAAGTTCCGCCAGATCAATCCTTGATGCGGTAATGGTCTCGGCCCGGTGACTGACCATGGCATGGCTGAGCAACTGGCTGACCAGACGGCCGATCTGCGAAGTGCGGGCAGCAACCCGCGTGAGATGATGCTTGCGCTTGGCGGGAACAGTTTCACGCTTCAATAGTTCTACCTGAGCGGTGAGGGCCGTAATCGGTGTCCTGATCTGGTGGGCCGCATCGGCAATCATGCGCTGCAGGCTGTCCATGCGTTCCGAAAGGCGTTCCATGAAATGGTTGATGGATTGGGTGAGGCCTTCAATTTCAATTGGCGCCTGCACGTCAAGCGGCGTGAGGTCATTGGGATCACGCTCACCCAGCGCCTGCTCAATACGGTGCAGGGGACGGAGCGCATAACGCGTTGCAAGCATGACACCAACCAGGGCAATGGCACTCATGATTCCGACAAGCAGCATGGCCCGAAGTGTCAGTTCACGTGCCAGCGCGGTGCGGGCATCTCGCGTTTGGGCCACAAGAATTGTGGTCCATCCGGTTGCCGCGGGGTCCGAGACATAATGCCAGATGGCAGCAACACGCACGGGATAACCCGCAAATGTTGCATCCCAGACCTGTGGACTGGAACCCTGTTTTAACAGCGCCTTGGGAACCTGCAAACCATCATAACCCGTCAATGACACGCCATCAGGTCCGATAACCCGGTAATAGACCCGCTCCTGTTTGGACACTGAAAGAGTTTCGAAGGCGGAGACCGGAATATCGGTGGTGATAGCCTCATCCTCCACCCGTATTGTTTCGCCAATCTGCGAGGCTGCCCCCAGAAGCAGCCGGTCATAGGCATCATCGGCTGCCGTGTGGGCATAATTATAGGCGGCATAGGCCAATGTTCCAGCACCGAGCAAAAGCACAAGTGAAATTGCGGTGGTGAGCCGCCAGAACAGCGAAGGTGTCTTACTCGCCATGGGCCACGGCCTGATAGCCAATTCCGCGCAAGGTCCGGATTTCCATCCGTGCAGGCTGAAGCTTGCGGCGCAATCTGTCAATATAAAGCTCGATGGCGTTTTGACCTGCGTCCTCTTCAAAACTGAAAAGCTGGTCCAGCAGTTCCGCCTTATTGAAGACCTTCTGGGGCCTCGACATGAGAATTTCGAGAAGAGCGATTTCGCGCCGCGTCAGGTCGGCGCGACGGCCAGCGACAGTGGCGCAGCGCGACACCTGGTCAAGAATGACATCGCCCAATTGCAGCTGCGCCGTGGTGGTACCGCCCGAGCGCCGGAGCAGGGCCCTGACTCTTGCCTCGAATTCACGGAAATCAAAGGGCTTTACCAGATAATCATCGGCCCCATGGTCAAGGGCTGTGACCCGGTCATCAATCTGCGACCGTGCAGTGAGCACGAGGACCGGCGAAGTTATCTTTTTAGTACGCATGCCACCAAGCACCGCAAAGCCATCCTTGCCCGGCAGCATCACGTCAAGCACGACGAGGTCATAACGTTGAACTTTCAGGGCGTCTTCGGCGTCAAGTCCGGTCTTTCGCCAGTCGACGGCATGGCCCAGCCGCTCAAGACAGGCGACAATAGCCTCGCCCACATCCTGGGTATCCTCGACGACAAGAATGCGCATTGCGCTCCCAATGACAGCTAGATGACAGCTTTCAAGTATATGTGTGGCCATGACACCTGCCAAGGGCAGGGCAAGGCAAGGCCGCGTGAAGTCGGCTGCTCAAATGCTCAACACTGTAATGGGAGAATATCATGAAAAGACGTCACATTTTTGTAAGCCTGTTTGCCATGGCGCTGGCGGCTGGCAGTTTCGGCATGGCTGCCCCTGCCTTGGCTCTTGACGATCTCAGGATCATCGCCCCGGCAAAGCCTGGCGGTGGCTGGGACCAGACGGCACGCTCCTTGTCCGAAGTCATGGCTGTCATGGGCGCCAAGGGCGGCACGGTTGAAAATGTGCCAGGCGCCGGCGGTGCGGTTGGGCTCGCCCAATTGGTTGATCAGGAAAAAGGCAAGGGCAATGTTCTGATGGTGAATGGCCTCGTGATGCTCGGTGCCATTCTCACCAACAAATCACCAGTCACCCTGGACATGACAACGCCGATTGCGCGCCTTACGGGTGAATATGAAGTGATCGTTGTTCCGGCTGCCTCAGAACTCAAGACCGCGGCCGATCTCGTGGCAAAATTGAAGGCTGATCCGGGGGCGGTAGCCTTTGGCGGAGGTTCCGCTGGCGGCACCGACCACATCCTCGCAGGCCTCATCGCCAAAGCAGCAGGTGCAGACGTATCCAAGCTGAACTACGTGCCCTTCTCGGGTGGTGGTGAAGCTCTTGCTGCCGTCATGGGCGGCCATGTGGTGGCTGGCATCAGCGGTTACGGCGAATGGGCCGGCCAGATCAAGTCTGGCGAATTGCGCGCGCTAGCCATTTCCGCTCCCGAACGCCAGCCGGGCATCGACATTCCAACCCTGAAAGAACAGGGCGTTGATGTCGACCTCGCCAACTGGCGTGCGATTGTGGCTCCTCCCGGCCTCGATGAGGCCCAGGAAAAGGCTTTGCTCGAAGCTGTGGATGCAGCGGTCAAGAGCGACGCATGGAAAAAGATTCTCACAGAAAAGAACTGGACAGACCTCTATCTCTCGGGCGATGATTTCGGCAAGCTGATCGCTGCCGAAAATGTCCGCACCACGGAAATTCTCAAAGGCATCGGCCTCGTTCAATAGTGTGAGGCTATGACGACAAAACAGACGAAAGCCGGGGCCGGTCTTGCGATCGGCCTCGGCCTTATTGCCATCGCATCGGTCATTGGTTTTGATACCATGCAGATGCAGGTGCCGCCGACCTATGCCCGGGTGGGTCCGCAGATATTTCCCTATATCATCGCTATTGGCCTTGCGCTCACGGGCGCGTTTATCGCGTGGACGAGTTATCGCGGCGGTGACGAAGTCATAGACGAAGTTGAGCCAACCGATTGGAAAGGTGTTGGCATTATTGTAGTGGGCCTCATCGCACATATGAACCTGCTGAAGCCTCTGGGATTTGTGCCAGCAGGACTCATCCTTTTCTTGAGCGTGGCCTTTGCCTTTGGCAGCAGACGCTATGGACGGGATGCCATCGTCGGCTTCCTCCTGGTGCTGTTTGCCTATCTTGGCTTCACCTATGGCCTTGGCCTGCAACTGCCCCCGGGAATTTTGAAGGGATTCTTCTGAGATGGAGTCCTTTCTCGCCCTCATGGATGGTTTTGCCACGGCGTTAACGCCCATCAATCTCATGTGGTCGCTGGTTGGCGTAACGCTCG
>CAZAMS010000232.1:0-1885 GCA_964486305.1 uncultured Aestuariivirga sp. | reverse complement strand
ATGCTCAATCGCAGGCTTCTTCGTCGCCTTCAGCGCCGCCAAAAACCCCGCACGATCTTCAGGAGACAGAATCAATCCACTCATCAGCCGAATGAATCACAACCACACCTGAAAATCCACTCCTTCGGATTCAGGGTATAAAACCTGCAATCGGAGGCCGTATACATGACCGCTCCTCTCTTCGCCCCATCCAAGCCAAAAGCACCTTGCAAAGTCGAGGCCGTCCATACATGACGGAATAATAAATGAGTTCAATGTGATGATAGATGGATAAGTGACAACGAAGATGTGTGAATCCGGTAGCGTCGAAAGACGGGACCCAGCTGTCCTGGTGGTAGTTCTCCAACAATTGGACGCCAAACAACTTGAAACATGGGCCCCCGACTTACGTCGGGGTGACAAATTAAGGGGGAAAATGCCGCTCCTGAGCAGACATGTGGCTGCGGCCATATATTACTGGACCCCAACACGGCTTTCGCTATTTTGCAGCCGAAACGTGGAATCAGGGCAGGGGACCAATATGGCCAAGAAAGCACTCAAGAAAACCGTCAAGAAACCAGCCGCTAAAGCCAAAGCAAAGAAGGCTCCCTTGTTCCCCGGTTTCTTCAAGGACAAGCTCAGCAAGACCGATCCCAAGGTTGCCAAGGCCATAGCCCAAGAGCTTCACCGCCAGCAGAACGAAATCGAGCTGATCGCTTCCGAGAACATCGTGTCTCGTGCCGTGATGGAAGCCCAAGGCTCCATAATGACCAACAAATACGCGGAAGGTTATCCCGGCCGGCGTTATTACGGCGGCTGCCAATATGTGGACGTGTCGGAAAACCTCGCTATCGAGCGCGCCTGCAAGCTGTTCGACTGTTCCTTCGCCAACGTCCAGCCCCATTCCGGAGCCCAAGCCAATCAGGCGGTGTTCTTTGCCCTCCTGCAGCCCGGTGATACCTACATGGGCCTCGATCTCGCCTGTGGTGGGCATTTGACCCACGGATCGCCGGTAAACCAGTCCGGCAAATGGTTCAAGGTTGCCCCCTATAAGGTGCGCGAGGATGACCACCTGATCGATTACGACAAGCTCGCGGCACAAGCCCTTGAGGTGAAGCCGAAGCTGATTATCGCTGGCGGCTCGGGCTACCCGCGCTTCCTCGATTTCGCCCGTTTCCGCCAGATCGCTGACAGCGTCGGTGCCTATTTCATGGTGGACATGGCCCATATCGCAGGCCTTGTGGCGGGTGGTGTGCATCCCAATCCGCTTGAACAGGCCCATGTCGTGACCACCACAACCCACAAGACGCTCCGTGGGCCCCGTGGCGGCATGATCCTCACGCGCGATGAGGTCATCGGCAAGAAAATCAATTCTTCCGTGTTCCCTGGCCTCCAAGGCGGGCCGCTGGAGCACGTGATTGCCGCAAAGGCAGTGGCCTTCGGTGAGGCGCTTCGCCCCGCCTTCAAGAAATACGCAGCCCAGGTTGCGGCCAATGCCAAGGCACTCGCGGATGCCATGATCAAAGGCGGCTGTGATCTCGTCTCAGGCGGCACCGACACCCATTTGATGCTGGTGGACCTCCGCAAGAAGGGGCTGACTGGCAAGGCCTCCGAGGCCGCCCTGGGTCGCGCCTACATCACCTGCAACAAGAATGGCATTCCGTTTGACCCCGCGCCCTTCACCATCACCTCCGGCATTAGGCTGGGTACCCCTGCGGGCACCACCCGCGGCTTCGGTGTGGCGGAGTTCAAGGAAGTGGGGGCTTTGATCATTGAGGTTCTCGATGGCCTTGCGAAGAATGGCGAAGAGGGCAATGCTAAGGTGGAAGCGGCGGTCAAGCGCAAAGTTCTGGCTCTTACCAAGCGCTTCCCGATCTATTCGTGAAAGTGATGCATGCGCTGCCCA
>CAZAMS010000231.1:0-5314 GCA_964486305.1 uncultured Aestuariivirga sp. | reverse complement strand
GTTTTTCAAGCTCTGCAGCGTATGCCAGACCGAGCCCAATGTCTTTCCGGTCAGCCTGCCACCGATTGCCAAGTTCGGTGGTTTTTTTGAAAGATGCGGGGCTTGTGCTGGCCGTATTCAGCCCATCAAGATTGTCCAGGTTTGCTGTCTTGCTCTGACAGGCAGAAATTGCGAAAGCGGATGCCAGCAGGAGCACGGGCAACGTAATTTTGCGCAAATTTCCATTATTGCTAGACATCATCACCCACACCCCAAAAAGAATCATGCTTATTGCGAAAAGAGAAGCCAGATCATGAATTGTAGGTGTCAACAAACCATTAACCATATATTGCTTGAAGCTAGGCCTGACCAAGAGACAAGGTAGTTTGACTGATGCTGGATGCCCGAAAAATTCTGTTGAAGACCGGTGACGAGAAGACCATTCAATTGCGAGTCGTAACGCCAGCCGCATGGCCAAAAATCCGTGGTCAATTGCCAGGCGCCGCACAGAAATGGGCCAAAGCCCAGCATTTTACCGGCAGCGCTGGAACTTGCCTTCAGATTCCAGATGGAAAAGGTGCCATTGCGGAAGTAATCTTGGGCTCCAATCCGGACGACGATGGCTTCAATCTGGTTCGCCTTTGCCGGCAATTGCCCCCCGGCGCCTATGCTTTTCCGGGCACGAAATCTGAGTCCCCCGGATTTTCCGAATTGGCCTGGTGTCTGGAAGCCTATGGTTTTGATCGCTACAAGGCGCAAACCAGGAAATTCCCCTGCCTCGTGTGCTCTCCCCATGTTGATTATGAAGACGTTGTGCGGCTTGCCAACGCAACCTTCATGGTCCGTGATCTCATCAATACGCCGTCCAATGATTTTGGCCCTGACGAACTGGAAGCTGCTGCCCGTAAAGTTGCCTCCCGCTACAAGGCAAAACTCGGCGTGATAACCGGGGAGGCTCTCAAGCGCGGATTTCCAATGATCCATGATGTTGGCAAGGCCAGCCCACGGCAGCCACGCCTCATTGATTTTTCGTGGGGGTCAGCGCGCGCTCCCAAGGTGACGCTGGTAGGCAAGGGCGTATGCTTTGATACCGGTGGCCTTGATATCAAGCCTGCCTCAGGCATGGCCCTCATGAAGAAGGACATGGGCGGTGCCGCCAATGTGCTGGGGCTCGCCCAAATGATTATGGATGCAAGGCTTCCGGTGCGCCTGCGTGTGCTCATTCCAGCCGTTGAAAACTCTATCGCCGGGAACGCCTTTCGTCCCGGTGATATCTTGAAGAGCCGCAAGGGCCTGACCGTGGAAATCGGCAATACCGATGCGGAAGGCAGGTTGATACTTGGTGATGCCCTGGCGCTTGCCGATGAGGAAGCGCCTGATCTCCTGATAGATATGGCGACCCTTACGGGCTCAGCCCGCGTAGCATTAGGACCTGATCTTCCGCCATTCTATACCAATGATGAAGGGCTTGCTGCCGATGTCACAAGGCACGCCGCAGAGCAATGTGATCCTCTTTGGCGCATGCCATTCTGGGAGCCCTATTATTCCCTATTTGAATCTTCCGTGGCCGATATGAATAACAGTGCTGACTCAAGCTTTGCCGGCTCCATAACTGCAGCCCTGTTCCTCAAGCGCTTTGTGGAAAAGGCCAAGTCCTACCTTCATCTTGATATCTACGGCTGGACTCCCACGGCCAAGCCGGGCTTCCCAAAAGGCGGCGAAGCACAGAGTATTCGCACCCTGTTTTCACTGATTGCGGAGCGCTACAAGAAATAGGCTTGCGCACCATCGTCCAATGCGAGAGAATGAAACGCATCCGTAACGATTGCTGATGCTGACATGTCAATCCCGCTGGGAACCGCACAGGCCCTCAAACTCTGGCACGATGTCAGCCTTGCCCAGGTGCATGGCCATGAGGCTGATCTTTCCGTGCGGCAGGTGACCATTCTGTTGACGATCTATATGGAAGCGCCACCCCACACCATTCGCGAGCTTGCCAAGAAGCTCAAGGTTTCAAAACCCGTGATCACCAGGGCCCTGGATTCCATGGGAAAGCTTGATCTCGTGGCCCGCCGGCGGGATGAGGCCGACCGCCGCAATGTCTTGGTTCAGCGCACCGTAAAGGGTGCGCTCTATCTTGACCGATTGGCGGATTTGATTGGCTTGAACTCAAAGAATCTATGATGCCTGACCTCGACACTCGCCTCCATGCCTGCCGTCCTGACCTCGCCGATGTAAAATTGCGGGGCCGCATCAATGCCAAAAAATTTGTTGAAGGGGTGAGCATGGAAGTTGTTGTTCCGGTTGCCAACATCCACCGCGAAGCGTCATCAGCAGCCATGCAGACCACTCAGGCCCTGTTTGGTGAAAGGCTTATGGCATTTGAGATCACCGATGGCTGGATTTGGTGCCAGCTCGAGCGCGACGGTTATGTGGGCTATATTGCCAGAGCTGCTGTTACCAATGATCTGACCAATCCAACACACAGGGTCTCCGTGCCCTCCACCTTATTGTACCCCATGCCCAATATAAAATCGCAAGCTGCAACCAATCTGCCAATGAATGCAAAACTTCAAATTGTTGATAGTGGCGAAAAATTTTCAAAACTTTCAAACGGAAAATATGTTTTCGCGAAACACGTGAGATCTTTGAACGAGTTTGAGTCGGACTTTGTGAGTGTGGCGGAAAAATTTCTGGACGTGCCTTACTACTGGGGCGGTAAAACTGCCCAGGGCCTGGACTGTTCCGGCCTCTTGCAAACGTCATTGGAAGTCTGCGGAATTTCCTCGCCACGCGACACCGACTTGCAGGAAACGCAACTGGGCCAAAACCTGTTGATCAATGACCTTGATGGCCTGCGCCGCGGCGATCTGGTTTTTTGGAAAGGCCATGTGGGAATCATGACCGATCGGAAAACGCTGCTCCACGCCAATGGGCATCACATGATGACGGTGAAGGAGCCCTTGGCAGAAGCAGTCGCCCGCATTGCCGACCCAGTCACCAGCATCAAGCGCTTTAGCGCGCATTCCGCTCAAGTAGAATCACTTGAGCGAAAAGAATTCGCGCCAAATCAATAATCTGGAGCATGTTCTTATCGGCAAAGTCGTACAACTTTGCCGGAACATGCTCTAGTAACCGCGCTTGACGTCCACGAGATTGAGCAGGGGCAAACCCTTCTTGTGCCTTTCGATCTGCGAAGCCACATAGGCGCAAATCACTTCCGGATCAGAATCCGCCGCAATGTGCGGTGTAACGGTCACACGCGGGTGGCTCCATAGGGGATCATCTGTAGGCAAAGGTTCAACCGCAAAGACATCAAGGGTCGCACCGTAAAGCTCGCCTGCCTCAAGGCACCTCAGAATATCGCCAGCCACTTGCTGGCGGCCGCGGCCTGCATTGATGATGATGGGCGCGCCAAAAGGCCCGTTTCGCGATAGTTTTCGGATGTTTTCCCGATTGATGATGCCATCGGTTTCCGCCGTGGCCGGAAGCAGGGAAATCAAAATATCCGTACGCGCCAGGAAGGCGTCGAATTGTTTGGCCCCGGTAAAACATTCAACACCCCAAATGAATTTCTTGCTGCGGCTCCAGCCCGCCACCCGGAAGCCGAGTTCGCTCAGTCGCCGTGCCGAGTCCATTCCCATGACGCCAAGCCCCATGATGCCCACGGAAAGGGCAGACGCGGCATGGGTCGGAAAACTGTCCCAGGTTTTCTTTTTCTGGTTTGCATCAATGCGCCGCTGCTGCCGGTGATGCAGGAGCACATGCAGCACAATATATTCCGTCATGCGTTTGGTGAGATCATCGTCATTCACCCGCACAATGGGGATGTTGGGGGGAAGGGTGGGGTCTTTCAGAATGGCATCAATCCCGGCGCCCAATGAAAAAATGACTTTCAAATTTGGAAGGCCCTTCAGCACATCGGGCGGTGGAAGCCAGGCTGCGGCATACTCAATATCCTCAGCACGCCCCGTTCCGTCAGGCCAAACCCGTACATCAAGCTTTGGCGCTGACTTGATCATGGCGGCTTTCCATGAATCAGTCGGCCAAGTGGGCGTTACAAAAAGAAAGGCCATTACTGTCTCACAACATTTTCCGGTGCGGCCTTGAGATTAAGCGAAGCCGCAATCAGCGCTTTGGTATAATCCGTCTGTGGCGCGTCAAAAATCTGTGATGCTGGCCCCCGTTCAACGCCGATGCCGTTGCGCATGACAATGACATCATTTGCCAGGGCACGCACCACCCTGAGATCATGGCTGATGAAGAGATAGGTAAGATTATGCCTGGTCTGCAACGCCCGCAGCAGGTCAACAATCTGCGCCTGCACTGACATATCCAATGCTGATGTTGGTTCATCCAGCATGATAAACTTGGGATTAAGCGCAAGGGCCCGGGCAATGGCGATGCGCTGGCGTTGCCCGCCGGAGAATTCATGGGGATAGCGGTCCATTGTTTCCGGATCCAGCCCCACTTCGGTAAGAGCTTGTGAAACATGCGCGCGGCGCTCTTCCGCATTGCCTCTTCCACCCTGCACAAGCAGGCCTTCTTCCACAATTTGCAGAATTGAAAGTCGCGGCGACAGGGAGCCAAAAGGATCCTGAAACACAATTTGCATGTCCTTGCGCAGGGGCCGCATGGCATTGGAGCTGAATTCATCAATGCGGCGGCCTTGAAACGAAATCTCACCTTGCGAGGAAATCAGGCGCAATATGGCAAGGCCAAGCGTGGTCTTCCCCGAACCCGATTCACCCACAATACCCAATGTCTGGCCAGCCCTGACGAGCGTATCAAGCCCGTCAACCGCTTTGATGTGGCCAATGGTCTTGCGAAAAAACCCGCGCCGGATGGGAAACCAGACTTTCAGGTTCTTCGTTTCCACGACAACGGCAGCACTCGTGTCGGATTTCGGTGGCTTCCCTTTGGGTTCTGCCAAAAGCAGCATCCTGGTATACTCATGCTGCGGCTTTGCAAAAACAGCCTTGGCATCGCCCGCCTCAACCACTTTGCCCCTCTGCATCACGCAAATCGTATCCGCCATGTGACGCACAATTCCCAGATCATGGGTAATCAACAACAGGGCCATGCCAAACTCGGCTTGCAGCTCTTTTAGCAATTTCAGGATTTGTGCCTGCACGGTCACATCCAGGGCCGTGGTGGGTTCATCGGCAATCAGCAGATCGGGATTGTTAGCAAGGGCCATGGCAATCATGACGCGTTGCCGCTGCCCGCCGGACAATTGATGCGGGTAGTCCTGCAGCCGCGTCTCTGGGTCACGAATACCTACTTTGGTCAGCAGGCTTACGATCCGTTTCCGGGCTTCCGCTCCCCCCAGGCC
>CAZAMS010000230.1:0-6230 GCA_964486305.1 uncultured Aestuariivirga sp. | reverse complement strand
CGCGGGCCGCCGACGGCGCCAAAGAGAACCGCGTCAGCGGCTTGGGCTTTCTCCATATCCTCTTCGGAAATGGCTTTGCCATGGGCGTCATAGGCGCAGCCGCCGACGAGGCCGCGTTCGGTCTTTAATTTAGCAATGCCTTTCTCGCTCATCCAAGCAATGATGGCCTCGACTTCGGCCATGACTTCAGGGCCGATACCGTCACCGGGGAGAAGGAAGAGAATATGGGAAGCCATGGGATATCCGTTTCGCGAGACTAATTTCGCGGGGATGGGTAGCCGTCCCGTGGCCCACTTGCAAGTGATAGATTATTGGTTTGGAGCATGTTGTTATCGGCAAAGTCGAACAACCCCGGATCATGTCCGGGACAGGCCTTGCCGCAGCTTGCTCTAGTGCGACATCAGCACCGGGCGGGTGAGATGGTTCAGGACATATTGGGTGGCACCGCCAAAAATATACTCGCGCAGGCGCGAATGGCCATAGGCCCCCATGACGATGAGGTCGCAGCCGCCATCGTCGGCACAGCGGAGCAGGGCGTGGCCTGCGTCTTCACCGGCGGCTGGGAAGCTTGCAGCTTCCGCCTTGACGCCGTGGCGGGCCAGGGTTTCGGCCAAGTCAGCGCCGGCGACCGAGCCTTTGAGCGACGGGTCTTTCTGGGGGTCGGTGCGCACGATACGCACTTTTTTTGCGGCCTTGAGAAAGGGAAGAGCGTCAAAGGCGGCGCGTGCCGCCTCGCGATCGCCGTTCCAGCCCAGCACGATGTCATTGAGATTCAGTTTAACGTCGCCCTTGAATGGCAATACCATGATGGGGCGGCCTGCCGCCATAAGGGTTTGTTCAACAAAGTCCGATTCGACGCCGGTGGTTTCATCCGGGTTGGTAGCGGAAATAATCAGGAGGTCGGCGCTGCGGCCCTTGTTGACGACCTCTTCAGCAATGCTTGATGTCGCTCCCTGCACGACGTGAAAATCAAATTTCAGGCCCTCTTTTCTCATGGCCTCTTCAAAGGCGGCACGGACCTTCTCCTGGTTATCCTTGAAGTAGGTCTGGTTGCCGTCAAAGACCTGCGGCACCGCTTCAAAACCCATGGAGGGATAGAGTTGCACGGCAGGAATGACATAAAGCCCGGAAATATGGGCGTCAAAATTTCGCGCGGCAGTTGCGGCGGCACCCAGGAGCTGGGGCAGGCGGCTTAACTCATTAAGAGAAACGAGGATCGTTTTATAGGCCATGACATGTCCTCCGTTGGGGTTGAAGGAAGTGTACTTGCCTCAACATAGGATGTCCTTGGGCGAGATCAAGGACTATTCGGCGGCTTTGAGGGCCATTGGATTATTGGGGTGCGTGGTCCAGTTGGCGTAATCCCGGTTAACTTTTCGGCCAGTCCGGGCATCGGTGCCAGTGGTTTGCTGGACCATGGTGATGCAATCCTGCACGGGGCAGACTTCAACGCAGAGGTTGCATGCCACGCATTCATTATCCAGCACCTCGAAATGGCGCTTGCCATTCTTGGTCTGGCTGATGGCCTGGTGCGATGTATCTTCGCAGACGGCATAGCAACGGCCACACTTGATGCAGAGGTCCTGGTCGATTTTCGCCTTGGCGATGTAATTGAGATTCAAGTATTGCCAGTCGGTGACATTGCCCACGGCGCGGCTGCGGAAGTCCTCAATCGTCGCGTAGCCCTTCTCATCCATCCAGCGCGAGAGGCCCGTAGTCATTTCTTCCACGATCTTGAAGCCATAGGTCATGGCGGCGGTGCAAACTTGAACCGAACCGCAGGACAGGGCGATGAATTCTGCAGCGTCGCGCCAGTTGGTAATGCCGCCAATGCCGCAAATGGGTAGGCCACGGGTTTCCTTATCGCGCGCGATCTCTGACGTCATGCTTAGTGCAATCGGCTTTACCGCGGGGCCGCAATAGCCACCGTGGCTGCCTTTGCCGTCGATCGTTGGCATCGGCGCGAAATTGTCGAGGTCAATGTGGGTGATCGAATTAATTGTGTTGATCAGCGACACGGCATCGGCACCGCCGCGCTTGGCAGCACGCGCCGGATGCCGGATATCAGTGATGTTTGGCGTGAGCTTGACGATCACCGGCATGCGCGTGTGCTGCTTGCACCAGCGCGCCACCATTTCGATGTATTCGGGAACCTGGCCCACTGCGGAACCCATGCCGCGCTCCGACATGCCGTGGGGGCAACCGAAATTCAGCTCAACCGCATCGGCTCCGGTTTCCTCGACGGCGGCAAGGATTTTCTTCCAAGGCAGTTCCTCGCAGGGCACCATGAGGGAGACAACCATGGCGCGGTCGGGCCATTCGCGTTTTACTTTTTTGATCTCCTGCAGGTTGATTTGCAGCGGGCGATCAGTGATGAGTTCGATATTGTTGAGTCCGAGAAGCCTTCTGTCAGCGCCATGGATGGCGCCGTAGCGCGGGCCATTGACATTGACGATGGGCGGGCCTTCCTCGCCCAAGGTTTTCCACACCACACCGCCCCAGCCCGCCTGGAAGGCGCGCACCACATTGTATTCCTTGTCGGTTGGAGGTGCGGAGGCAAGCCAGAAGGGGTTGGGCGATTTGATGCCAACAAAATTGGTGCGAAGGTCAGCCATGGCGTTTCTCCTCAGCTTATCAAATAGGCGTGAATGGATTCAGCGGCACGGCGGCCATCGTCAACGGCGGCAACAGTCAGGTCCTGGCCGCCCGCCGCACAATCACCGCCAGCCCAAATGCCTTTCACGCTGGTGCGTTTTTCCGCGTCGATCTTAATACGTCCGCCACTCAAGGCAAGTGCGCCTCCGGTCACATCAATGGCCGTCTGGCCAATGGCCTTGAAAATCATGTCGGCGCCAAGGTCGGTACTTTCACCGGTCGGCACCAGCTTGCCTTTGACCTCTTTGACGTAATCGCATTTGAGGCCAATGGCTTTCCTGCCCTTGGTCAAAACTTTCTTGGGCTGCAGCCAGTGTTTTATCTTCACGCCCCTGGTTTGGGCCAATTCCTGTTCATAGGCGCTGGCCTTCATGTGCTCAGCACCCCGGCGATAGAGAATGGTCACATCCTCGGCGCCCAGGAGCTTTGACTGGATGGCAATATCGATGGCCGTCATTCCACCGCCTATCACCAGCACGCGGCGGCCCACCGGCAATTTCCCCAAGTCCTTGGCCTGGCGCAGTTCGGCGATGTAGTTGACGGCATCTTCAATGCCATGGGCATCTTCGTTCTTGGCACCCAGTGCATTCACGCCCTGCAGGCCCATGCCAAGAAACACCGCATCGAAATCTTTTTGCAGGTCCTTGAGTTTTAAGCCTTTGCCAAAAGCCTTTCCGGTTTTGACAGCAATGCCGCCAATGGAGAGCACAAACTCAACTTCCTTGGCGGCGAAGTCGTCCACGGTCTTGTAGGCGGCGATGCCAAATTCATTGAGGCCGCCGGCTTTTTTGCGCGCCTCAAAAATTGTCACATCATGGCCACGCATGGAAAGCCTGTGGGCGCAGGCGAGGCCTGCGGGTCCGCCGCCAACGACAGCTATTTTTTTCCCCGTTGATTTAGCGCGGGTGAAAGGGTGTTTCTTTTCTTTCATCAATTCATCGGTGGCGTAGCGCTGCAGCATGCCGATTTTGACGGGCTTGCCTTCGGCGGTTTCGCGCACGCAGACTTCTTCGCACAGCGTCTCGGTGGGGCAAACCCGCGCGCAGATGCCGCCCAGAATATTCTGGTCAAAAATTGTTTTCGCGGCATTCTTGGGATGCCCGGTGGAAATCTGCCGGATAAACATGGGGATATTGATGGAGGTGGGGCAGGCCGTCATGCAGGGCGCATCGTAGCAGAAATAGCAGCGGTCGGCTTCGACAAGGGCTTCGTGGTCAGTGAGGCGCGGATGCAGGTCAGCAAAGTTTTCAGCATATTGCGCCTTGTCCAGGCGTTTTCCGGCAATACCTTCAGCTCTGGCTGCCATGGCACTTCCTCCTTGAGAAGCTATTTTTTGTTGGTTTGACCAAGATGGCAGAATTTGTTCAAATGGTCAAATTTTTGAAAACCCGTGCATTGCGGTAGACGCCGCAAACTATCCGTTCTATTGTATGACAAATAAAGAATAAGAGGCGTCTGATGTCAGTTGGGAAAAAGAAACTAAAATTCCGTTCACAAAATTGGTTTGATAATCCGGATAACGCCGATATGACGGCGATTTATCTGGAGCGTTACCTCAATTACGGATTTACGCGGGGTGAACTGCAGGGCGGAAAACCCATCATCGGCATTGCGCAAACGGGCTCCGATCTCAGCCCCTGCAATCGGGCGCATGTGGACCTGGTGAAGCGGGTGCGTGACGGCATCACGGCGGCGGGCGGTGTTCCGCTCGAATTTCCGGTGCATCCCATCCAGGAAACGGGAAAGCGGCCCACGGCTTCGCTGGACCGCAATCTCTCCTATCTCTCTCTCGTTGAAGTGCTTTACGGCTACCCCCTTGATGGCGTGGTGTTGACCATTGGCTGTGACAAGACCACGCCTGCCTGCCTGATGGCGGCGGCCACGGTTGATATTCCGGCAATTGCGTTATCATCGGGGCCCATGCTGAATGGCTGGTATCAGGGCCAGCGCACGGGGTCCGGCACAATCGTCTGGATGGCGCGGGAAAAACTGGCCACGGGTGAACTTGACTATGAAGGCTTTGTGGAGTTGGTGGCAACGTCTGCGCCTTCCACCGGCTTTTGCAATACCATGGGGACGGCCACGACCATGAACTCCCTGGCCGAGGCGCTGGGCATGACGTTGCCTGGCAATGCCGCCATCCCGGCACCTTACCGCGAGCGCGGGCAGATGGCCTATGAGACGTTCCGCCGCGCTGTTGAAATGGTGCTTGAGGATTTGACGCCGTCGAAGATCATGACACGCAAGGCTTTTGAAAACGCCATTGCGGTGAACACGGCGATTGGCGGCTCCACCAATGCGCCCAATCACCTGAATGCCATCGCCCGCCACATCGGTGTTGAACTGAACGTTTCCGACTGGGAAAAAGTGGGCTTAAGCCTGCCGCTTCTGGTGAACCTGCAGCCAGCAGGCGAATATCTGGGCGAGGACTACCATCGCGCCGGAGGTGTTCCCGCGGTGGTGGCCGAACTCATCAAGGCCGGACACATTCATGAAGATGCGATCACCGCCAATGGCAAGACAATTGGTGAAAACTGCAAAGGCAAGTTTTCGTGGGACCGTGCCGTGATCAAGGAATATGGCAAGCCGCTCATGGCGAATGCCGGCTTCAAGATGTTTACCGGCAACCTGTTTGACAGTGCCATCATGAAAACATCGGTGATCTCGGAAGAATTCCGCCAGCGCTATCTGTCGAACCCGAAGGACCCAAATGCCTTCGAGGCCAAGGCCATTGTGTTCGACGGGCCGGAAAATTATCATGCCACGATTGATGATCCCAAGCTGGGCATTGATGAAAACACCATTCTGTTCATGCGGGGCACGGGGCCTTTGGGCTATCCCGGTGCGGCCGAAGTGGTCAACATGCGCGCGCCCACGAAGCTTCTGGAAAAAGGCGTGCGCTCACTGCCATGTGTTGGCGATGGACGGCAATCCGGCACCTCGGGTTCACCGTCAATTCTCAATGCGTCGCCAGAGGCCGCCGCGGGAGGCGGCCTTGCGATTTTGCAGAACGGTGACAAGGTGCGCGTGGACCTCAACAAGGGAACCCTGAATGTGTTGCTGCCGGAGGCGGAAATCGCCAAGCGCCGCACGGCATTGGCGGCGGCGGGCGGTTACAAGATTCCTGAAAGCCAGACACCTTGGCAGGAAATTTTCCGTACCAATACGGATCAGTTGGCCCAGGGCATGGTCCTGAAGGGTGCGGTGAAATTCCAGCGCATTGCCAAGACCAAGGGAATCCCGCGTGATAATCACTAGGCCAGGACCCTCATGCTGAGGAGCTTCGCCATCGGCGAAGCCTCGAAGCATAAACCACAGTCTCATAAGCAAGGGCCCTTCGAGGCACCGCCTAGGCGGTGCACCTCAGGGTGAGGAGAAATAGAAGTGTTGGAACTAAAATCAAAAACCCACCGGGCGACTTTTTCGAAACTGGGCGCAAAGCTGGTTTCGTTCTTTGTCGACGGTGTCGATGTCGTGGCGGGGCCGGGAAGCGATGCGGATGCTTTAGCAAGCGATGCGTTTTCTGGGACGGTCACGGGGCGCTATGCCGGGCGCATTACGGGTTCGAAATTCAC
>CAZAMS010000229.1:0-4532 GCA_964486305.1 uncultured Aestuariivirga sp. | reverse complement strand
CATCAACAACGTGTTGAGCTTTGCCGCCGTGCCTTACATTCTGGCCGAAGGCGGCAAGGCCTACGAGAATTATGGCATGGGCCGTTCGCGCGGTACGCTTCCCTTCCAGCTCGCCGGCAATATCAAGCAGGGTGGCCTTGTCGAAAAAGCTTTCGGCATCACGCTTCGCCAGCTTATTGAGGATTTCGGTGGCGGCACAGCAACGGGCAAGCCCTTGCGCGCCGTGCAGGTGGGCGGACCGCTCGGCTCCTATCTTCCCGTTGAGCAACTGGATTTGCCCATGGACTATGAAGCCTTCGCCACGGCTGGCGCGATGGTGGGTCATGGTGGCGTGGTGGTGTTTGACGAAACTGTTGATATGGCGGCCCAGGCGCGTTTCGCCATGGAGTTCTGCGCCATCGAATCCTGCGGCAAGTGCACGCCCTGCCGCATCGGCTCAACACGCGGAGTTGAAGTGATTGACCGGATTGTGGCCGGCGTTGAGCGCGACGAGAACCTGCTACTGCTGGATGATCTCTGCCAGACCATGATTGACGGCTCGCTCTGCGCCATGGGCGGTTTGACGCCGATGCCAGTGCAAAGTGCCATAAAATATTTTCCTGAAGATTTTGACCGGCCTGCTAGAATGCACGCGGCGGAGTAAGGTTATGACATTGGCCCGCGAATTTTCCCAATTCTGTCATCCCGACGTAAGTCCCTTATTTCTGTCACCCCGACGAAAGTCGGGGCCCAGACATTGGGCATATGCGAACGTTAAAAGCCTGGGTCCCGACTTTCGTCGGGATGACAGAATTTGCAACGCTTTCGCCGGAATGACAGATATAAGTACAAGCGAGATATTATCATGAGCCTGATCAAAGAAACTGACTACGGCACGCCGAAATGCAAATCGGCTACCATGGTGACACTGGAAATCGATGGCCAGACCATCACGGTGCCGGAAGGCACCTCCATCATGCGCGCTGCCATGGAGCTTGGCACCCAGATTCCGAAACTTTGCGCCACCGACAACATGGCGAGCTTCGGCTCATGCCGCCTGTGTCTCGTTGAAATCGAAGGCCGCAAGGGCACACCCGCATCCTGCACCACGTGGGTGGCTGAGGGCCTTAAAGTCCACACCCAGACGGACCGGCTCAGCAAGCTGCGCCAAGGTGTCATGGAACTGTACCTCTCCGATCACCCGCTAACCGGCGACAACGCGATGCAGGACATGGCTGACACCGTGGGCCTCGCCCATGTGCGCTATGGGTTTGAGGGCGACAATCACGTTTCGCCGGTGCGTCTGGACGGCGAAGCGAACCCCCGCTTCAAGGCGAAGGATGAAAGCAATCCCTATTTCGCTTTCGATCCGGCGAAATGCATTGTGTGCTCGCGCTGCGTGAGGGCATGCGAAGAAGTGCAGGGCACATTCGCGCTGACCATCGATGGCCGCGGTTTTGCCTCGCATGTTTCAGCGGGCATGGACGAGAACTTCATGGATTCCGAATGCGTGTCCTGCGGTGCCTGCGTGCAGGCGTGCCCCACGGGGTCTCTCATTGAAAAATCAGTGATCAAGCTTGGCTTGCCGGAAACTTCGGTCGTAACAACTTGCGCCTATTGCGGTGTTGGCTGTTCCTTCAAGGCCGAAATGAAAGGCGATGAAGTCGTTCGCATGGTGCCTTACAAGGATGGCGGCGCCAATGAAGGCCATTCCTGCGTGAAGGGCCGTTTTGCCTGGGGCTATGCCACGCACAAGGACCGCGTGGCGAAACCCATGGTGCGCGACAAGATTACCGACCCATGGAAAGAAGTTTCCTGGGATGAAGCCATTGGTTTCGCTGCAAACCGCTTCAAGGAAATTCAGGCGAAGTATGGCCGTGGCTCCATTGGCGGCATCACGTCTTCACGCTGCACCAATGAAGAAGTCTTCGTGGTGCAAAAAATGGTGCGCACCGCGTTCCACAACAACAATGTGGATACCTGTGCCCGCGTTTGCCATTCACCCACGGGCTATGGCTTAAGCAAAACCTTCGGCACGTCCGCTGGCACACAGGATTTCAAATCCGTCGATGAATCCGATGTCATCATTATCATCGGTGCCAATCCAACGGATGGTCACCCGGTCTTTGCCTCGCGCATGAAGAAGCGTTTGCGTTCGGGCGCGAAACTTATCGTGATTGATCCGCGCCGGATCGACATCGTGCGTTCGCCCCATGTGGAAGCGCAGTATCACCTGCCCCTGCAGCCCGGCACGAATGTGGCCATGGTCAATGCACTTTCCCATGTGATCCTCACGGAAGGATTGGAGAATAAATCCTTCATCGCCGAGCGCTGCGACCCGAAGGAATTTGCCCGCTGGACGGACTTCATCCGTGAACCGGTCAATTCCCCTGAGGCAATGGAACCCATCACTGGCGTTAAGGCTGCTGACATTCGCGCCGCGGCACGGCTTTACGCTACGGGCGGCAATGGTGCCATCTATTACGGCCTCGGCGTTACCGAGCACAGCCAGGGTTCCACCATGGTCATGGCCATGGCCAATCTTGCGATGCTCACGGGCAATGTGGGCCGCAATGGCGTTGGCGTGAACCCGTTGCGCGGCCAGAACAATGTGCAGGGCTCCGGCGACATGGGCTCCTTCCCGCACGAGTATTCGGGTTATCGTCATGTCTCGGACAATACGGTGCGCGAAATGTTTGAGCAGGTGTGGCAGTCCGTGCTTGATTCAGAACCGGGCCTCCGCATTCCCAACATGCTCGATGCTGCCGTTGAGGGCACTTTCAAGGGCATCTACATTCAGGGCGAAGACATTGCGCAGTCCGATCCCAACACCAAGCATGTGACTGCCGGGTTGGAAAACATGGAATGTGTTGTGGTGCAGGATCTGTTCCTCAATGAAACCGCAGCTTTCGCCCATGTGTTTTTCCCCGGCACCTCATTTCTCGAAAAGGATGGCACCTTTACCAATGCGGAGCGCCGCATCAACCGCGTACGCCAGGTGAAAGCGCCGATGCAGGGCAAGGACGAGTGGCAAGTGGTCTGCGAACTGGCGCAGGCCATGGGTTACGACATGCATTATGGCTCGGCTTCCGAGATCATGGACGAAATCGCCCGCGTCACGCCGACCTTCAAGGGCGTGTCCTTTGAAAAGCTTGACCGGCTCGGTTCCGTGCAGTGGCCATGCAATGACAAGATGCCGGAAGGCACGCCAATCATGCATGTCGGCACCTTCGTGCGTGGCCTCGGCCGCTTCATGATTACGGAATTTGTGCCGACGCCGGAACGCACCAACCGTTCCTTCCCGCTCATTCTCACCACGGGCCGCATTCTCTCCCATTATAATGTGGGGGCGCAAACCCGGCGCACCGAGAATGTGACCTGGCACAAGGAAGACGTGCTGGAGATTCATCCCCATGATGCGGAAGTGCGCGGCATTCGGAATGGCCAGATGGTTTCCATCGCCAGCCGTGTGGGTGCCACAACACTGCGCGCGATTGTTTCCGAGCGCATGGCGCAGGGCGTGGTTTACACCACCTTCCATCACCCGGTTTCGGGCGCCAATGTCATCACCACGGAATACTCCGACTGGGCCACGAACTGCCCGGAATACAAGGTAACAGCGGTGCAAGTCACCTTAAGTAACCAACAATCCGATTGGCAAAAGGATTGGGAAATCCGCGAGGATGAAAACAAGCGCATCGCGGTTGCACCCCTTGTCGCCGCTGAATAAGAGCAAGGAAGAGCCCTCATCCGCCCTGTCGGGCACCTTCTCCCATGGCCAAGGGGCCACGGGCGAAGGCGACAATCATCATGCGTCTTCTCCCGTTCGAAGAATGGGAGAAGGTGGCCGAAAGCCGGATGAGGGCCTCTCCAACTCAATTGCCGCAGTCGGCGTTTTGCACACCCCGACCGGACCCACGAAAACTACTTGGCAGGTGCCGGAGGAGGTGCCGATTGCGATCCTGTTCAACTCGGCGCCCTATGCCGTGATGATGGCGACACCTGCTGATCTTGGTGATTTTGCCGTTGGCTTCGCGCTAGCTGAAGGAATCGTTTTATCGGCATCTCATATCAAAAACATTCTCACACTGCCTTCCGAAGAAGGCCTCGCCGTTGATCTGGCGGTTGATGAGAAACATCTGAATCGCAACCGCATGGTTAAGCGCAGCCTTGAGGGCCGTGTGGGCTGCGGGCTGTGCGGCATTGAAGATATCAAGGACGCGATACGCATGCCGGAAGGCATCGTTGTGAACACGACACTTTCTCCTGAGGCGGTCGCAAAAGCCTATCACGCGCTTCCGCAATTCCAGCCGATGAATGCGGTCAACCGCACGGTGCATGCCGCTGCCTGGTGCTCTCCTGACGGCGTCATCCTGCTGTCGCGGGAAGATGTGGGCAGGCATAATGCCCTGGATAAATTGATCGGGGCGCTGGCAAAATCCAAAACGAATTTGCGCGATGGTTTCGTTCTGATGTCGAGCCGCTGCAGTTTTGAGCTGGTGCAGAAATGTGCGCTTGCAGGCATTGGCGCCTTGGCTACCATCTCGGCGCCT
>CAZAMS010000228.1:0-8160 GCA_964486305.1 uncultured Aestuariivirga sp. | reverse complement strand
AACTTCCGCGGAGTTGAAGGACAGTCTGCTGGATGGGCTTCATGCCGGGGACGTCGTCATGATCAAGGGTTCGCTCGGCAGCCGCATGGGGCCGCTGGTCGAAGCCATAAAAGAGCGCTTTGCGCCACTGAACAGGGATCTATAGTTTATGCTCTATTACCTCCACACCAGCCTCACCGATGATGTCTCGGCATTCAACGTGTTCCGCTACCTTACGACGCGGACAGGCGGGGCCATTCTGACGGCCTTGTTTTTCATTTTCGTTTTCGGGCCAAGGATCATTGCCCTTCTGAAGGTGAAACAGGGGCGGGGGCAGCCCATCCGCAGCGATGGTCCGCAACGGCATATCGTTGAAAAGCAGGGCACGCCTACCATGGGTGGGCTCATGATCCTCTCGGGGATATTCGTATCCACGATCCTGTGGGCCGATCTCAGCAATCTTTATGTCTGGGCGGTGCTCTTTGTCACTCTCGGGTTTGGGGCCATTGGTTTCTATGATGACTTTTTGAAAGTCACGCGCTCCACGACCAAGGGTTTTTCCGGGAAGATGCGATTGCTGGTTGAATTTCTGATCGCTGGCGTTGCGGTTTACTGCTTCATGCAGATTGGCGCCAAGCCATTGTCGAGTTCGCTTGCGGTGCCGTTCTTCAAGGATGTGCTCATTCCATTTGGCGCCTTCTTTATTTTTGTCGGTGTGCTGGTGATTGTGGGGGCGGGTAATGCGGTGAATATAACGGACGGGCTTGATGGTTTGGCAATCGTGCCCGTGATGATCGCGGCGGCGAGCTATGGGATGATCGTGTATCTCGTGGGTAACGCCGTTTTTGCGGAATATCTTCAGGTGCATTTTGTGAAAGGCACCGGCGAGCTTGCGGTGATTTGCGGGGCACTTGTAGGCGCTGGCCTCGGCTTCCTGTGGTTCAATGCGCCACCTGCGATGATCTTCATGGGAGATACGGGCTCACTTGCGCTTGGCGGCGCTTTGGGCGCCATTGCGGTTGCGGTGAAGCATGAAATCGTGCTTGCCATTATCGGTGGTCTTTTTGTGCTGGAGACGGCTTCGGTGATTGTGCAGGTCGCTTCCTTTAAAATGACGGGCAAACGGGTATTTGCCATGGCGCCGCTGCATCATCACTTTGAGCAGAAGGGCTGGAAGGAACCGACGATTGTCATTCGCTTCTGGATCATTGCCTTTGTGCTGGCCCTTATCGGCCTTTCGACCTTAAAGCTCAGGTAGGCATTTGTGCTTCCTGCCCACTCATTCAAAAACAAGAAAGTAGCGCTCTTCGGTCTTGCGCGCTCGGGCCTGGCCTGTGCCGAAGCCTTGCGGCTCGGCGGTGCTGATGTTTTTGTGTGGGATGATTCAGAAGCGGCAGTGGAAGCGGCGAAGGCCACAAACTTGCCGGTTTCGGATTTGCATGGGATTGATTTCAAAAGTCTGGATTGTTTGGTCTTAAGTCCCGGTGTGCCGCTCACCCATCCGGAACCGCATTGGACGGTTTTGAAAGCCAAAGCCGCTGGCCTTGAAATCATTGGCGACACGGAAGTATTCCAGCGGGAAGTCAAAGGCACTGGCGCCCGCATCGTGGCCATTACCGGCACCAATGGCAAATCCACCACAACGGCCTTGATTGGGCATATCTTCAAGGTTTCCGGACGCGACGTTGACGTTGGTGGAAATATTGGCACAGCCGTATTCCTCATGCGGTCTCCGATAAAGGACCGCATCTATGTTCTTGAGCTTTCCTCCTTTCAGATTGACCTTATGCCTGGACTGAAACCGGATGTGGGCATTCTGATCAATCTGACGCCCGATCATCTGGACCGTCACGGCACCATGGAAAATTATGCGGCGATCAAGGCCCGGATGTTTTCGAAACAGGATGCAGCTGATACGGCCATGATTGGCGTTGATGACGAATGGTGTGCTGAAATTGCCATGAACATCAAAAACGGCGCAATCGTGCGCGCGGTGTCCGTTGTTCACGAAATAGAGGAAGGCATTTCCGCGGTTGAAGGCATTCTCCGGGATTGGGAGAATGGAAAAGAAGTGGCCCGGATTGATTTGCGCGCGATGCCCGCCTTGAAGGGTGCTCATAATTGGCAGAATGCCTGCATGGCCTATGGGGCGGCACGCGCGCTGGGCTTGAGTGTTGCCGAGATCACCAAGGCCATGGAGAGTTTCCCCGGCCTTGCGCATCGCATGCAGGAAGTCGGGTGCCTAGGCCATGTGCCCTTCATCAATGATTCCAAAGCAACGAACGCGGATGCGACAGGGAAGGCTTTGGCCTCGTTTCAAGATATTTTCTGGATTGCGGGGGGCATTGCAAAGGCGGGCGGCATCGAGCCGCTTGCCTCATTCTTTCCACGGATCGAAAGGGCCTATCTGATCGGCGAGGCAGCGGATGTGTTTGCGAAAACACTGAGCGGCAAAGTCCCGTTTGAATTGTGCGGCACGCTCGACAAGGCTGTCTTTGCTTCAGCGCGCGATGCAGTCAATTCCGACAAAGAGAATGCGGTCGTATTGCTGTCACCGGCCTGTGCCTCATTCGACCATTACCGGAATTTTGAAATTCGCGGCGATGCTTTCGTGAAACTGGTTTCCGAATTGCCCGGCATCGTGATGACCATAGAGGGAGTGTTCTGATGCTTGTATCACGAAGTGATCGTGGGCTTATTGCGCGCTGGTGGTTCACGGTTGATAGGCCATTGCTGTCGGCTGTCCTGCTCCTGATGGCCATTGGCGTGCTCATCAGCATGGCTGCCAGCCCGCCGGTTGCCGAGCGGATTGGCCTCAATTCCTTTCACTTTTTCAAGTATCAGCTGGCCTTCCTTTTGCCGGCCGTGATTGTGCTGGTTTCAGTTTCGCTGCTGGAACCGACGCAAGCCCGCCGCGCCGCTTTTCTCGGGCTTGGCATTTCCTTTACCCTGATGGTTGCCGCCTTGTTTTGGGGGCCTGAAATCAAGGGGGCTCATCGCTGGATCAATTTCGGGCCCATCGGGCTGCAACCCTCTGAACTGGCCAAGCCCAGTTTTGTGGTGATTGCGGCGTCGTTTCTCGCTGAACGCACGAAACGGCCAGACATGCCGGGCCATATTATCGCTTATCTGCTTTTCGCGGTTTTTGTGGGCCTTCTTGTGGTGCAACCTGACTTCGGTCAAACGGCGCTCATTGTCCTGACCTTCGGTGCCATGTTGCTGATTTATGGCATTCCCTGGGTACTGGTTCTGGGCCTTGCCAGCCTCTGTGCAGCCGGAGTAATGGCGGCCTACACTTTTGTGCCGCATGTGGCGTCGCGGTTTGACCGCTTTCTCAACCCCGACAAGGGCGACACATTTCAGGTCGATACGGCTACGGCGGCCTTTTACAATGGCGGCTTGATGGGGGCAGGTCCCGGTGGTGGCGAAGCCAAGCAAATTCTGCCCGATGCCCATGCGGATTTCACCTTTGCCGTTGTCGGCGAAGAATTTGGCCTGATCGCCTGTATTGGCCTGATGCTGCTTTTTGCCTTTGTCGTGATGCGCATTTTGCAACGAGCAAAGATAGAGCCTGATCCCTTTCCGGCCCTGGCGTTAAGTGGACTTGGAATTGTGTTTGGCTTGCAGGCCATCATCAACATGGGAGTGAATGTTTCCCTACTTCCGGCCAAGGGTATGACCCTGCCGCTAATATCCTACGGGGGTTCGTCGCTTATTGGCGTTGCCTTTGCCATGGGTATGGTCTTGGCCTTCAGCCGGCGGCAACCCCACGTCTCGTTGTCATCAACGACATGGCAACCGGTTACAGCATGAGTGTGACCGGATGAGTGAGGTGCTTGGCAGAATTGGGCGGGGCATTGCGGTTCTGGCCGCTGGTGGAACGGGTGGGCACTTGTTTCCGGCCCAGGCGCTGGCAGAGGAGCTTGTCGATCGCGGCTTTCTCATTCATCTGATTACCGATGAACGCGTAGCCGATTACGGCAAGTCCTTTCCGGCCATCGAAACCCACATTGTTCCCTCGACGACCATTTCGTTCTCTAAGCCATGGTTGTTGCCCGGGCGGCTGTATCGGCTTTGTCGAGGTGTGATGCAAGCGAGAGCGATCTTGCGTCGCGTGCAACCCGATGTGGTGGTAGGCTTTGGCGGCTATCCCTCCTTTTCGCCGATCATCGCGGCGTGGTTGCTTGGTATTGTGTCTTGCGTGCATGACCAGAATGCGGTGATGGGAAGGGCCAACCGCTTCCTGTCGCGTTTTGTTGAAGCGGTTGCTTCATCATTCCCAAAACTTGCAAAGCTGCCCGAGCACGCCAAAGCGAAACTTGTGGTGACCGGCAATCCGGTTCGCGGCCTTGTGACGGCGGAACGGGCGGCACCTTATCCCGCGACAGGCGCAGACCAGTCTTTCAATTTACTGGTTTTTGGCGGCAGCCAGGGGGCAAGCTTCTTCGCCGAATTCATGCCAAAGGTCATCGCGGAATTACCCCGCGCCATTCTCAAGAATTTGCGGCTCATCCAGCAATGCCGCCCTGAGGATATTAAGGCCGTCAGAACCGCCTATGCGGCGCTTGATTTCAGTTTTGATCTGCGGCCTTTCTTCATGGACATGCCGCTGCGGATTGCAAACGCGCATCTGGTGATCTGCCGGTCGGGGGCCTCGACCATTGCCGAACTCGGCGTCATCGGAAGGCCAGCCATCATGGTTCCCTTGCCTCACGCCCTTGATAACGACCAATTGCGCAATGCGGAGAGCTTTGCCGCGGCAGGGGCTGGCTGGATCAGACCGCAAGCGGAATTGGTGCCGGGCGAGTTTGCCGCATTTTTGACGCGATTGCGCTATGAGGAGGGGGAATTGCAGGCTGCTGCGAAGGCGGCTCTTGCCCATGGAAGACCGGATGCCGCCCAGCGGCTGGCCGACCTGACGGTAAGACTTGCGGTTAATTCCGCCAAAGCGAAATTGGAGAAGAAGTAGTCATGAAACTGCCGCGCGATGTAGGCCCCATTCATTTCATTGGCATCGGCGGCATTGGCATGAGCGGGATTGCTGAAGTCATGGCAACCCTTGGCTACAAGGTTCAGGGTTCGGATCTCAGCGATAACTATAATGTGGCGCGTCTGCGCAAGAACGGGATTGAAGTTTTCATCGGCCATCAGGCCGCTAACATCGGCACGTCACAGGTTATTGTCGTTTCTTCGGCGGTGAAGCCGGACAATCCGGAGCTTGTCGAAGCGCGCGCCCGCTACCTGCCCATTGTGCGGCGGGCCGAAATGCTGGCGGAACTGATGCGTTTCAAATCCTGTGTTGCGGTAGGCGGCACCCATGGAAAGACCACAACGACATCCATCGTCGCGGCGCTCCTCGATGCGGGCGGTTTTGACCCAACAGTCATCAATGGCGGCATTATCAATGCCTATGGCACGAATGCGCGTTTGGGCAAGGGTGATTGGATGGTGGTTGAGTCGGATGAATCCGATGGCACATTCGTAAAACTTCCTGCCGACGTGGTGATTGTCACCAACATTGATCCTGAACATTTGGACCACTACGGCAGTTTTGAAAAAGCCAAGGAAGCCTATTTGGCTTTCGTTGAGAACATTCCCTTCTATGGTTTTGCCGTCATGTGCATTGATCACCCGATCGTTCAGGAATTGATCGGCCTGGTCAATGATCGCCGCGTGGTGACGTATGGCCTCAGCCCGCAGGCGGATTTCCGTTTGCTTGATCTCACTTACGAAAACTCGATCACGAAATTTTCGGTTCGCATCACCGACAGGCTAACGAGGGCAACGCATGACATCACCGGTCTTGAATTGCAAATGCCAGGTGATCACAACGCCCTGAACTCCACCGCTGCTTTGGCTGTGGCGCATGAGCTTGGCCTGAGCGATGAAGCCGTTCGCAAGGGTCTGAAGAGTTTTGCCGGTGTGAAGCGGCGCTTCACCCGCACCGGCGAGCACAATGGCGTTACAGTGTTTGATGATTATGGCCATCATCCCGTTGAAATTTCTGCGGTGCTAAGCGCTGCTCGGAAAGTAACGAAGGGGAAAGTCATCGCTGTCATGCAGCCCCACCGCTACACGCGATTGTCGAGCCTTTTCAATGAATTCTGCTCGTGTGTTAACGATGCGGATGCGGTTATCCTGGCGCCAGTCTACGCGGCTGGAGAAAGTCCTGTTGATGGAGCGACCCATACGCATCTCGCTGAAGGCCTGCATGGGCGCGGCCACCGTTCGGTTCATACCATCGACGCGCCAGAAGAGCTGGCACCATTGGTTCGTGGGCACGTTGAAGCCGGAGACATTGTTGTTTGCCTCGGCGCGGGCACAATCAGCCAGTGGGCCTATGCACTGCCCGGCCAGTTGGCTGGCCTTGATGGCAAGGGATCCCATTGATGCCTGAACTGGATGGAGAGGCTTTAGTCAAAAGGCTGCCTGCTGTGCGCGGCCGCCTTGAGGCCAATGCGCCATTAGCTGACTTGACGTGGTTTCGTGCCGGGGGTGCGGCGGAAGTTCTGTTTACCCCGCTTGATGAGACAGACCTTGCGGATTTCTTGCGTGCCACGCCAAAGGATGTTCCCGTTTATGTCATCGGTGTCGGTTCGAATCTATTGGTGCGCGATGGCGGAGTTCCCGGTGTTATCATCCGCTTGGGCCGCGGATTTTCCGAAATTAAAGTTGAGGCCGACAGCCGTGTACGTGTGGGAACGGCGGTCCTGGATGTGCGCGTGGCGCGCTTTGCCTATGACAACAGTATCGATGGGTTAACCTTTCTGAGAGGTATCCCGGGCACCATAGGGGGGGCTTTGCGGATGAATGGCGGGGCCTATGGTGGTGATACTAAAGACGTTTTGGTTGAGGCCCGGGCCGTAGACCGGGCGGGAATTGTACACGTGCTTTCAAATGCTGACATGAAATATACCTATCGCAACTGCGGTGCGCCGGAGGACTTGATCTTCACCGAAGCCCTTCTGCAGGGGCGCGCAGGGCATCAGCCTGACATTTTGGCCGCCATGAACAAGATCACCGACAGTCGCGAAGCGACACAGCCGATCAAAAGCCGCACGGGCGGTTCCACTTTCAAAAATCCGCCGGGCAACAAGTCCTGGCAATTGATCGACAAGGCGGGTCTGCGCGGCTTTGCCATCGGTCCTGCCAAGGTCTCGGAACTTCATTGCAACTTTCTGATCAATGAGGGTGGTGCCACGGCAACTCAGATTGAAGAACTTGGCGAAACAATCCGAACCCGCGTCTTGGCTACTTCCGGCATCGAGCTTGACTGGGAAATCAAACGCGTCGGCATTCCGGCTGGTGGACCATGAGCAAGCGTATTCCGCAGGAGACCCATGTTGCCGTTCTGATGGGAGGTTGGTCGGTTGAACGCGAGGTGAGCCTCTCATCGGGAGAAGGCTGTGCGGCAGCACTGCGCCGGGCCGGGTTCAAGGTCACGCCCATTGATGTGAAGCGGGAAACGATTTTTTCCATGTTGCAGGATTTGCGGCCCGATGTGGCTTTCAATGCGCTGCATGGAAAATGGGGTGAAGATGGCTGCGCTTCTGCGCTTCTGGAAACGCTGCAAATTCCCTATACGCATTCGGGCGTCCTGGCTTCCTCTCTTGCGATGCACAAGGAAAAGTCGAAGCATCTGTTCCACGAGGCGGGAATTCCGGTTGCTGAAAGTATTCTGGTTGAAATTGAAATCGCAGCCAAGCAGCATCCCATGGCGCTGCCTTACGTATTGAAACCTGTCGATGAGGGTTCAAGTGTTGGCGTGCATATTGTGACCGAGCAATCCAACGGACCAGCTTCCATGATCCTTGCGGAGCGCGAATTGTTTGGCACGCATGTGATGGCGGAACGGTTTATTCCGGGACGGGAACTCACCTGCGCCGTGATGGGTGATGTGGCGCTTGGAGTGATTGATATTATTTCCAAGGTCGGGTTTTACGATTACCGCGCGAAATATTCGCCGGGCGGCTCGCAGCATATTTTGCCGGCGGACATTCCGAAAGATGTCTATCGGAAGTGCCAACAGTATTCACTTGCCGCCCATCGGGCCCTGGGCTGCCGCGGGGTGAGCCGCTCGGATTTTCGTTACAACGATACGGAAGGACCGGCCGGCGAGCTGATTCTGCTGGAAATCAATACGCAGCCGGGGATGACGGGAACCTCACTGGTTCCTGAACT
>CAZAMS010000227.1:0-7215 GCA_964486305.1 uncultured Aestuariivirga sp. | reverse complement strand
GCCCCTCGGATCAAAACGGCAAAATGGTCACCAACCGTGAGAG
Organism: uncultured Aestuariivirga sp.; assembly: GCA_964486305.1. Taxonomy (GTDB): domain Bacteria; phylum Pseudomonadota; class Alphaproteobacteria; order Rhizobiales; family Aestuariivirgaceae; genus Aestuariivirga. The sequence goes on along the minus strand of CAZAMS010000227.1, from coordinate 7,172 downwards.
CATGGACAACGTTATGCGTGATGAAGATGACAGCGATGCCCTTCTGGCGCGCCTGCAGGACGATACGCAGCACGTGAGCCGCTTCCTTGACACCGAGTGCTGCCGTGGGTTCGTCAAGGATCAACACGTTTGCGCCAAAGTGAACGGCGCGGGCGATGGCAAGGGCCTGACGCTCGCCACCGGAGAGGCCGCCAACCAATCGGTCACCATCATCGATGCGTGTGATCCCCAGTTCACGCACGGCTTTTACGGCAATGTCGTTGGCGCGTTTGCGGTCATAAATTTTGAACGGCCCAAAACCTTTGACGGGTTCAACGCCGACAAAAAATGACCTGCCGATGCTCATCAGCGGAAAGGTTCCGCCGAACTGGTGCACAGTCGCGATGCCGTGATTGCTGGCTTCACGCGGACTGTTGAACGAAACAGGCTTGCCATCCATCTCGACAGTGCCCGACGTTGGTGTGTAAACACCGCACAGCAGCTTGATCAGTGTGGACTTGCCAGCACCATTGTCTCCCAGCAGGCAGGTGACTTCTCCCGGATAGATATCAAGCGAAATGTCATGCAGCACATCGATCGGTCCGAAGGACTTGTTGACGTTGGAAAGTTTCAGGATTGGCTTTTTCATCGCGTGCCTCACTTTTTTTTCGGCGCGTAGGACAGGGCCATTTGACGAAAAGTGTTGTTCATCAAGACGGCGACCAGAAGCAGCACGCCGATGATGAGGCTCGACCAGTTGCGGTCGAAGTTGGTGTAGTAGATACCTTGCGTCACAATCGCAAAGGTGATGGTTCCAAAGAATATACCGATGACGGAGCCAAATCCGCCGGTCAACAATACGCCGCCAACAACGACTGAAATGATGGAATTGAAAATAAAAGCCTGGCCGCCTGAAACCTGGGCGGAATTATAGAGAATAGCCTGGCACATGCCGACGAAAGCCGCCGACGTTGCAGACAAGACAAAGAGCGTGATGGTCAGGCGGCCTGTTGGGATCCCGGCATTGCGTGCGCTCACCTTGTCGCCGCCCATGGCGAAAAGCCAGTTCCCGAAGCGGGAAAAGTGGACAAAGAAAACATAGATCGCCGTTAAGAGGATCCACCACACACACATGGTCTGAAGCTGGCTGAAAACGAAGTCGCCGAAGAGTGACTTGGCAAGGCCATCCGTCTTCAGGGCCTGAGACGTGGATTTCACCACCAGGACCGTAAGTCCCAGCAGCATGCCCTGCACCGCAAACAGGCTTCCCAACGTCACAATCAGTGACGGCACGGCGGTACGGATGACCATCAGGCCATTGACCACACCGACGAAGACGCCAAAGGTCAGAGCAGCGAGAATGCTGACCCAGATCGGCAGGTCGTAATGGCCGGTAAGCACAGCCGTCATCATGGCACCCGCAGGCACCATGGCACCGACTGAAATATCAAGTTCGCCAGCGATCATCAATAGACCGACAGGAATGGCGATGATCCCGAGGTTTGCGGCAACATTGAACCAGCTTGAAAAACCGGCGACCTGCAGGAAGGTTAACCCGCCAAAGATGCCGAAAAAGATCAGAACGGCCAGAAGTCCGAGAAATGCACCGGACTCGGGGCGGCGCAACAGTGCCCCTGGCGAGAATATTCTCTGCATGTGATGACACTCCCCGAGTTACAAAATGTTTGTTCGTTTGAGGCCGCGACGGACATTACTCGGTCTCCTTGGCAATCCGGCCCGTGGAACCTGTCCACGGGCCGGTCTTTAGTTAGACAACAGATCAGCGGGCGCCCTTGGTCACACCGACCAGCGTGGGTTCAATGTTTGAGCTGTCAACGATGCCCGGGCCGGTCAGGACCGGGAAAGTCGGAAGGTCGGTGCCAAAGTCAATGGCCGCAGCAAGCAGACTGACAGCAAGGTAGCCTTGCAGGTATGGCTGCTGGTCAGTCGAGAAGGTTTGCTTGCCGTCTTTGATCCGCGCGAGTCCGGATTCGTTCATGTCGAACGATGCGAGCGAGAGTTTGCCGGTCTTGCCTGCCTGTTCAATACCCGTGGCAGCAGAGTCAGCATCGCCAGCGGAAATGGTGATCACGCCGTCGATCGACTCATCCTTGAGCAGCGTCGCCTTGATGGCTTCGGCCACTGCCGTCGGGTCGCCAAAACTGGTGGATGGCAAAGGCAGCTGGTCTGACTTCACGCCGGCTTTTGCCATGGCGTCGGCAATGCCTTTGCAGCGGGCTTCGATGTTTGCCGTGCCGGGAAGGGTGTTGACGCACAGAACATTCTTCTGTCCATGCTTGGCAAAATATTCGCCACCAGCATAACCAGCGGTGTATTCCTCGTTGCCGACGTAGTTGATGGCGCCCAGTTCACGGGCCTTGTCAGCACCGCCGGCGTTCATCAAGATCACCTTGATGCCAGCAGCAATTGCATCCTTGATCGCCGGGTCTTCGGCCTCAGGCATCCAATCAGGAATCACCAGGCCATCGACCTTCATCGAAATCGCGGTGCGGATCAACTGTACGACATCTGGCGCGAAGTTGTCGTAGTTCACCAAGCGCAAGTAATTCACCGAGCCGCCATTGGCGACAATGCCAGGGGTCGCGTCGTCGAGGCCCTTCTTGATCTTGTTCCAGAAGGCGTCATCGTTCGAACCGCCGACAACAGCAATGTTGGCCGCCAGCGACGCCGTGGCAGTCATCGCCAGAATTGCGGCCGTGACCAGCAGTTGTTTCATTTTCTTCATTGTCTTCCTCCCATGTTCCGTCACCATGACGGGTTGAAAAATCTTCTCACGCGTTTTTCGCATTCATGCGTTCTTGTTTTTTGCGGAAGCGCTCATCCATTTGCGCCTGCCCCTCTTTCGAGCCGTCGTGCCAGGTGCCAAACCAGCTATCGAGCGGGATGAGGCCATCGCCGCCGTAGTTCACTTCAAAATATTTGTGATGCAGATAATGAGCATAGGCGTGGCTCGTCAGCGCGGTTTCGTCAGTGATTTCCAGCTTGTCGAAACCAATATGGCCGTTGATGGCGCCAAAACCTGCGACATGCAGCTGGAACAGCGCGATGATCGGGTTAGAGGGAATGACCAGATGCCACAGCGCCACGGCGTGATAGAGGAAGCCTTCCACCGGATGCATCGACAATGAAGACCATGGTGACGGATTGATTGAGTTGTGGTGGATAGAATGAACCCAGCGATAAATCGGTGGCCAGTGCATGGCGCGATGAATGAGGAAGAAATGAACCTCGTGGATCATCGGCGAAATGAAGACGAGTAGCGCGAGATAGACGGGATGATCAGACCACTTCAGCCATGGCACCCAGCCATTGGCGAAGCACCACAACATCAGGACTTCCACCAGTGTCCACAGCGGAATGCTGGACAGGAAGCTGCGCAGGAAGTTGTCGAGGTTTTGACTCTTGAACCAGAATACATCTGACGGATTGTCCGCCGGAAACTTGCCGTTATACTTGAAGCGCGTCGCCTGCTTGCGTTTGATGTAGTAGAAGAGTTCGATCGAGCCATACATGACGAAGATGGCAGCGGCGTTCACCGCATAGAGCCAGAGCGCCCACCCCCAACCAAGCGTCTTCATCGTCTCGACATCGGGAACTATGTAGTACCAATAGAGCAATGCCATAGCCATGTGGAAGGCGTTCCACGGGAACAAGTATCCCGGCAGCCATTTCAGCACGGACAGAATCTTTGGCGGCCATGCCCAATAGGGCGGCAGTTCCACATGGGCCTTTGGAGCCCAATCGCCACGCTTGTTGCGTATTCCGAACTTTAGGTCGTCCATGTCGCTCCCAACCGAAGATCATTGCCCGCCAGCGCAGGCCGCGCTTTCCGCGCTGTTCTGATGAAATCGAGGGTGGCGTTTGGAATGAATCAATGCAATGATAATGATATTGGAACGTTCATTTCATCGCATTTTGTCTCTCAGTGGGGACGTTCCAGCTGAACTGGTTTGAGATGGAGAGGAACGTGGCGAGGGCAAATATTCGGGATGTGGCGAAGGCGGCAGGGCTATCTGTTTCCACCGTAAACCGTACGCTGCACGAGCCTGACAAGGTGCGTGAAGAGACCCTTCACGCCGTATTGAAAGCTGCTGAATCCGTGGGCTTCTATGGTATCGGCTCCATCCGCGAGAGCCTGAAGTCCATGCGGCCAAAGGTCAGGGTTGGCGTGCTTTTGCTGCAGCGCAACCGCATGTTCTACCGCACCCTTGGCCAAGCACTGAAGGCCGCCGCCCAAGCCGTGCGGGACCATGAGGTGTTGATACAAATTGAGCATCTTGAAGAGCTCTCACCGCAAAATGTCTCAGAAGGGATGGAGAAACTTGCCCAGAGTTCAGACATTATTGGCGTTGTTTCAACGGAGCATCCGCTCGTCTCCGCTACTATCGAGAAGTTGTCCGAGAAGGGCATCAAAGCCTTTGCCCTCATTTCACAACTCTCAGCACGATGCAGCGTTGGCTATGTTGGGCTCGATGCGTGGAAAGTCGGCCGCACAGCGGGATGGGCCTTTGACAAACTTTGCAAGGGGCCGGGTAAGATCGGCATTCTTGTAGGCAACCACCGTTATCGCTGCCAGGAAACGAATGAGAGCGGCTTCCGCTCCTACTTCCGCGAACATGCAAACGATTTTGAGCTTCTGGAGCCGCAATCGACATTTGAGAATGCGAACATCGCCCGAGAAGTCACAGAGTCGATCCTGACCAGGCATCCGGAACTCAAGGGCCTGTTCATTTCCGGAGGGGGTATTTCTGGCGCCTTAGCAGCGTTGCGCGACAGCGGACGAGCAATGGAAATTGTCACGGTAGGTTACGATTTGACCGAGGTGACCCACGCCGCGCTTCTTGATGGCACGCTTAACTTTGTCATCTCACATCCGTTTGAAATGCTCGCAAGGGAGGCAATCGCAGCCATGATCCGCGCGTTCGACGGGGGAGCAGACTTTCCTCCCCAGTCCATCAGCCTGCCGTTTGAGATTTTTACACCCGAAAACCTCTGAACGTGCTTTTGGGGTCGTGGAGCGAGAGAAAGGGTTGACGCTTCGTTAAAAAAGGCCGGCCCGTACGGTAAGATGTCCCGAAATGGCATGCTCAAAGGCTTAGGTGCGAGCGCGATAGAATTGTATCGGTCATTTTAATCTTTCGTGGAAATTTCCGGCCTAAAATCCCGCCGACAGCTGATTACTCTGGCTGGCACAAAAAACGGTCCCGGTATTATATGCAGCACCACCGAGGCCGTTTTTTTATGGGATTCGCATGTCGCCAGAATTTCTTATTTCTGTCACCTCAGCGAAACTTCAGTTTCGCGGAGACGGACGTCGGGGCCCAGACTTTCGGCAGATGTAATGGCTGCAAGTCTGGGTCCCGGCTTTCGCCGGGATGACAAATGGGTTTTGATCACCCGCCGGGAATGCGGGGCAGGAGATAGATTTCGGCGTCGCGGGGAAGCGCCTGGTCCCAGGTGTCGCGGTAAATCCGTCCGTTGATCGACACGGCGATGCCGCGCTGGAGATGGGGTTCGAAGCCGGGATAGTCCTCGCCCAGTTTTTTAAAGAGCTCGCGGATATTTTTTGCCTCGACAGAAACAGAGGGCGCCCCGCCGACAGCCGGCCTGAGCGCGCCCCAGAGATGAACTTCAACCATCGCTAGTTTTTAAGTTCCCCGATTGCTTTCAATATTCGTGGCGGTGACATGGGAATATGGGTCATGCGCACGCCCACGGCGTTCGACACGGCATTGCCGATAGCTGCGAGCGGCGGCACGATCGAGGTTTCGCCAACACCGCGCACACCATAGGGGTGATTGGGATTGGGGATTTCAAGGATCATCGTGTCAATGAAGGGCAGATCCGAACAGACCGGAATGCGATAATCGAGGAAGCCCGCATTCTGCAGGCGGCCATCCCGCCCATAGATATATTCTTCATTGAGGGCCCAGCCAATTCCCTGGGCAGCTCCACCCTGATACTGGCCTTCCACATAGGTGGGGTGAATGGCTTTGCCCGCATCTTGGATGACCGTGTAGCGCTTCACCTTCGAAGCGCCGGTTTCAGGATCAACTTCGATGTCGCAAATGTGCGTGGCGAAGGAAACGCCGGCGCCATCGGCCACCATTTCATTGTGGCCGGCAATGGGACCGCCGGTATTGCCGGCGGCGGCTGCGATTTCTTTGATTGAAAGCGGCGGGAAATTTCCGGCGTTGGTGCCTGCCGGTTTGGCATGGCCATCTTCCCAGACGACAGCGTCTTCCGGAATGTCCCACATCTTCGCGGCGCGTTCACACAACACCTTGATGGCGTTGCGGGCCGCACCAATGGTTGCCATGCCGGACGAGAAGGTGCCGCGACTGCCATCGGTCATGTCGTTGTGACCGAGAGATGATGTATCTGCAACGACTACGCGCACCTGCTCGTAAGGAATGCCGAGTTCCTCCGCACACATGAGGCCAATGGAAGCGCGCGAGCCGCCAACGTCAATGGTGCCAACGGCGAGCGTCACCGATCCATCGGGCGTTACGTTGAGATCAACGCAGGTCTGGCCGCCGAAGTTGAACCAGAATCCGCAGGCCATGCCGCGGCCCTGGTTCTTGCCGAGAGGAGCCTTCATGTGGGGATGGTTTTTGGCGGCGGCCAGCGTGGCGCCAATACCAATGGGACCATAGACCGGGCCATAGGATGATCTGGTGCCCTGTTTTGCGGCGTTCTTGATGCGGAAATCAACCGCATCCATACCGATCTTGTGGGCCAGTTCGTCAATGGCGCTTTCCACGGCAAAAGCCGACATGGGCGCCGAGGGGGCGCGATAGGCCGCGACCTTGGGCCGGTTGACGATGACTTCAACGGCTTCCGACTTGACGTTCTTCAGGTCATAGCAGGCAAAGGCGGTCTGCGAGCCAAAGTCCGCCCAGGTCGAGGGGAAAGCGCCGCCCTGGTAGCGGAACACGCCGTGGGCGGCGGTGATGGTGCCGTCGCGCTTTGCGCCGATTCGTATATCCATTGAGGTGGAGCTGGTGGGGCCCGAGGCCTTGAACACTTCATCCCGCGTCATGGTGAGCTTCACCGGGCGATTGGCCTTGCGCGAAAGGGCAAGGGCCAGGGGCTCAGCCCAGATATGCGTTTTGCCGCCGAAGCCACCGCCGATTTCGGAAGCGGTGACGCGGAGCTTCGAGACATCCATG
>CAZAMS010000226.1:0-6843 GCA_964486305.1 uncultured Aestuariivirga sp. | reverse complement strand
TGGAGTTTTTGCATGGGGCTTCTCCTCGTGAGCTCAATGCTGGACTAGTTTCGACTTGTATTCACTGCGCTGCAGGCTGCCGAAAGGCACAAGTTTGATACCGGCGGTGAATACCAGCACATTGCGCAGCCTGGCACGGATGGCTTCGGCCAAAGCTGCATCTTCCATCCGGTCTTTGGCAAGCTCAACTTCGATGGGAAGCGGTGGCTCCTGTTTCACGCCAGCGCTCACAGGTTTTACCAGGATGAGACCGCTGACTTTGGGCGTAAACTCGCTGACGACCTCGCGGATGGCAGAGGGGAAGACATTGACGCCCCGCACAATGAGCATGTCGTCGGTGCGGCCGACGCAGCGGATGCGGGGAGCCGTGCGGCCACATTTGCAGGGGCTGGTCCACACCTCCACATGGTCCCTCGTGCGAAAACGCAGAAGTGGTGCGGCACGGTGCTGGAGATGGGTGAGAACGAGTTCACCCTTGGCCCCATCCTGCATGGCAATGGGCATCCCGGATTCGGCATTGATCAATTCCGCATGAACGAATCCACGGCCGCCGAGATGCATGCCCTGTTGGTGCTCGCATTCGCCCCAGAGGGACACGCCGATGTCGCCGATGCCCATGGCTTCGGTCACGCGGGCTCCCCAGCCCTCTTCAAGCTTTTTCCGGAAAGCGGGTTCACCGCCACCGGGTTCGCCAGCCACCAGCACCCGCTTCACGCTTGAACCCTTGAGATCATAATTCCGCTCCGCTGCCCATTCAACGAGATGGGCGGCATAGGACGGTGTCAGCACGGCAGCTTCCGGTTTCAGCATCCGGATTGCCGTCATGAGACGTTCGGTATTGCCGGTGCCCACGGGGATATGGCACATGCCCAGCTTGTCGAAGGCACCAAGCGCGGCACCGGCCACGAAGGGGCCTGCATTATAGGTGGAAACAATGCGCTGGCCTGCCTCTACGCCCGAAGCCGAATAGCTGCGGGCTGAGGTTGTTGTCCACTTGTCGAGGTCGCCTGCGGTGAGGGGGATATAGCTAGGGGTGCCCGTGGTGCCGCTGGTGGAATAGATGCGGATGATATCGGAACGGTCAATGCAGAGATGGGTGCCAATTGGATTTTCAGGGGTGCAACTCGCACGGATTTCACTCTTTTCGGTGAAAGGCAAGCGTGCAATGTCATCAAGGCCACCTGCCGCCGAAGCTGAATCGAAGCCTGCGGCTTTCAGTTTATCCCGGTAGAATTGCGAGCGGTCAAAGAGATAGTCGAGCTGGGTGCGATAATGTGCATCATCAATGACGGATTGCTCCGCCCATGGACGGGTTTCAATTTCAGGCGCGAGCATCACGCCTTGGCCTCCGGCTGATCATGGCGATAGGTGATCGCTTCCTCGGCCTTGCCCGCCATGAGAAAGCCGATTGGGTATTTCTGTTCCTCGGCGAGGTGGCCGAGAATGCCCGCGGTGCGCGCCAGCAGGGGAACAGCCTTCACCACGCTCATGGGGAAACCCAAATCGAGCATGACGGCAGCCATGGGCATGGAGACATTCATTACCAACGGCTTGCCCCAGGCCTTGGCCACGGCATCGCGGAAATCACGGGCCAGGGCAACGTGTGGTCCGCTGATACTGCGCTTATCGGCCATTTCCAATATGCGCTCGGCGCGGGGGTCGAGCGGGCGATGCACGGGATGGCCAAAACCCGGTGCCTTGCCGCCTGAACTCTTGATGTCGCGGGCCATTTTCTCAGTCACGGATTTCCCAACACCACCAGCGAGCACCTTGGCCTGCGCTTCTGCCAGCAGCTTGGCGCAAAGTTCCGAGGTGCCCAGGATCACGGGCCCACACCCCAGAAGCCCTGCCGAAAGCGCTCCCTGCAAGGAACCTGGGTCAGCGGCGAGGGTCATGCGCGCCGCAACACTGGTGGGCATCATGCCATGCTCGGCAATGGCAACGAGGAGAAGATCGAGGAATTCCTGCTGTGTCTCGCTGGCCTTGCGTCCTGTCAACAGCAGGTGAAAATATCCGGTAAAGCTCATCTGCCCCATAAGATCACGGCAAAGGTCCAGCCCGTGCACTTCGACGCGATCCGGATAAGCCTGGCAGATATGGCTTTCAGCAGCGCCCGCCTTACCGATTTGCATTCCCTACCTACCAATCACCAGAATTCTAGCGCGCTTGCCCTTCAAGGTGGAATCATCTTGCCGAAAAGGAATCTCGCCAAATTAATATGTCGGAGCAAATCCTTTTCGGCGAATGCCTGCCCCGGACTTGATCCGGGGTCATGCAACTTCGCCGGGATTTGCTTTAGCGCGCTTCCCGGCAAGGTGGAATCGCCTTGCCGAAAAGGAACCGCGCCAAATCAATATGCTGGAGCAAATCCTTATCGGCGAATGCCTGCCCCGGACTTGATCCGGGGTCATGCAACTTCGCCGGGATTTGCTCTAAGCGCCGCAGCCATCGCCGCCTGCGCTTCCTTGGGGATGAACAGGGAAATGTCGCCCCCCATTTGGGCAATTTGCTTGACCAATGACGAGGCAATCATGCGGGTTGCAGGCGAAGCTGCCAGAAACACGGTTTCAATGTCAGGTGCCAGCGCCCCGTTCATCTGTCCCATCTGGACTTCGTAGTCGAAATCGCTGGCGTCTCTCAAGCCCCGGATAATCAGGCCCGCATTGGCCCGCCGTGCCGCATCCACGGCCAACCCGTCAAAAGTCACAACGCTGATTCTAACGCCAGTATGTTCGGCAATGGGCTTGGTCACATGTTCAAGCAGTTCAACCCGCGTTTTGGCCTCCAGAAGCGATTTCTTTCCCGCATGGGTGCCAACCCCCAAAACCAGTTTTTCCACAAGCCGCGCCGACCTTGCGACGATATCAAGGTGGCCATAGGTAACGGGATCAAATGAGCCGGGATAAAAACCTGTGCGTGCCATGGAAATACACTAACCGCTTCATGCTGCTGCCGCAACCTGTCAGCTGATGGCAGTAAGAACAACCGCATCACATCCAAAAGGGAAACCATCATGGCCGACGAAAACCCCTCAATCATGTCGCATGTTTCGCTCGGAACCAATGATTTTCCGAAGGCTCGGGAATTTTATCTGAGAGTGCTTGGCACGCTTGGTTGCCGGATCATCATGGAGCACGAAGGAGCGGCAGCCTTTGGCAAGGCCTACCCCGAATTCTGGATTCAGACGCCGTTTGATGGTGCTGCAGCTTCTTGTGGAAACGGCGTACATGTTGGCTTCCTGGCCCAGTCCAAGGCCGAGGTCGAGGCATTTTTCAAGGAAGCCATTGCTGCCGGAGCCACCGAAGATGGTGACCCCGGCCATCGTCATGATTACGGTGAGCCCTACTACGGCTGTTTCGTGCGCGACCTCGACGGCCACAAGATTGAGGCCGCCTTTTGGGATTTTGAACTGGCGAAAAAACTGGGAATGACCTGAATATTACCGCCCGCGCAACGCCATCCACACGCCACCGGCGGTCAGGCAAATGCCGCTGACAATCTCGATGGCCCGTATGCGGGAACGTGAAAGCCATGTGCCCGCTTTCCCTGCCAACAGCGCATAGCAGGTGTCACCCACGGCAGCGATCACAGCAAAGGTTACACCCAGGAGCAGCGTCTGCTGCATCATGTTGCCATCCCTTGAAAGGAACGGCGGAATGAGCGCCCCGAACAGCACCAGCATCTTGGGGTTGGACATGATCACGATGAAGCCCTGCAGAAAGAAACTCCCCTTGGGTCGCGCCCGGTCTACCGCAATGGCGAGGTCGCCTTTCGAGCGAAACAGCTTGATCCCAAGCCATACGAGATAGATGGCCCCTGCCCAGCGCAGCACATCAAACCACACGCCCATAAGCTGGATGGCGGCTCCAAGCCCCAGCGCTGCAATGGCCAGCCAGATCACCACGCCCGCCTGCGTGCCTGCAACATTCATCAGCCCCGCCCGCGTGCCATAACGTAGGCTATTGGCAATGATCACAGTTACCGTGGGACCCGGAACAAAGGCCAAGGCCATCGCCGCAACACAAAAGGTAAAATAGGATTCGTAGGACATGGTAGAATCTCCCTACCCCCGTATTGTCATTGCCGGACTTGTTCCGGCAACCCATTTTTCAGCATGCCCAAGCACTAGTTTTTGGTCAACCATGGGTCACCGGAATAAATCCGGTGATGACAAATGAGATGGAGTGTCAAAACACTAAGCCTCCGCATCGCCCTCGTCTTCGCTCAGGCGTTCAACTGAAACCACATGTTCATCTTCGGCCGTATTGATCACGATCACGCCCTGCGTGGAGCGTCCGGCTTTCCGGATGCCATCAACCGGACAGCGGATAAGCTGTCCCCCGTCGGTCACCAGCATGATCTGGTCGGAATGCTCGACCGGGAAGGAAGCCACCAGCGGGCCATTGCGGTCGTTCACCGCCATGGCCACGATGCCTTTGCCGCCGCGATTGGTGATGCGGTATTCAAACGAAGACGTGCGCTTGCCGTATCCATTGCTGGAAACCGTCAGGATCACCTGCTCGGCAGCGCCCATCGCCGCATAGCGCTCCTGGGATAATCCCGCATCAGCCACTGCTTCCTCATCGGAATTTTCAGCCTCCGCCTCCTCGCCAGCAACGGCGCGCGACATTTTAAGGAAAGCCAGACGCTCTTCCGCCGTTGCATCCACATGGCGAATGACAGCCATGGAAATTACGTGATCTCCCGCTTCAAGCTTGATCCCCCGCACGCCGGTTGAATCACGCCCCTTGAACACGCGCACATCATTCACCGGAAACCTGATGCATTGCCCCTGCGCCGTGGTCAGCAACACGTCATCGGCATCTGTGCAAATCTCAACCCCCGCAATCATGTCGCCAGCTTCCAGCTTCATGGCAATTTTGCCGGAGCGGTTTATGCTTTCGAAATCATCCAGCGCATTGCGCCTGACCCCGCCGGAGCGCGTGGCAAACATCAGATGCAGGTTCGCCGCATCGCTTGCATCCTCCGGCAATGGCATGATGGTCGTGATGCGCTCATCCTGCGCCAGCGGCAGAAGATTGATCAGGGCCTTGCCGCGCGCCTGTGGATTGCCAACCGGCAGGCGCCAGACCTTCATCCGGTAAACCATGCCTGCTGATGAAAAAAACAGGATTGGCGTATGCGTACTGGCAACGAACAGCTTGGTGACAAAATCCTCGTTGCGCATTTGCGCCGCCGCCCGGCCCTTGCCGCCACGCCGTTGTGCCCGGTAGGCCGAAAGCGGCACCCGCTTCACGTAGCCCGCATGGCTCACCGTCACCACCATGTCTTCGCGCTGGATAAGGTCTTCATCCTCAACCTCGCCATCATTCTCAATGATTTCCGTGCGCCGTGGCGTAGCGAAATCAGTTTTGACTTGGGTGAGTTCGTCCTTGATGATGTTCATCACGCGCAGGCGAGAACGCAGGATATCCAGATATTCCGAAATCTCCTTGGCAAGCTTTTGCAGCTCGTCGGTAATTTCATCAATGCCCAGCGCAGTGAGGCGTTGCAATCGCAGATCAAGAATGGCCCGTGCCTGCTCTTCCGAAAGCCGGTAATTATTGTCAGCACCCAGCGAATGCCGCGGATCTGCAATGAGGGCGATCAGCGGTCCTAAATCCTTCGCAGGCCAGGCCCTTCCCATCAGGGCTGCGCGCGCCTCGCCAGCGTCTTTCGAGCGGCGAATTAGTACAATCACTTCGTCAATATTGGCAACGGCAATCGCAAGCCCCACCAAGATATGGGCCCGGTCGCGCGATTTGTTCAGCAGGAACTTGGTGCGCCTTGTCACAACCTCTTCGCGGAAGGCAATAAAGGCCTGCAACAAGTCCTTGAGATTGAGTTGCTCGGGCCGTCCGCCCGTTAGCGCGATGTTGTTCACACTGAAGGTGCTCTGCAATTGTGAGAAGCGGTAGAGCTGGTTGAGAACAACGTCAGCCATGGCATCGCGCTTGATCTCGATGACCACACGCATGCCCTCGCGCGAGGATTCATCACGGATATCGGAAATGCCTTCAATCCTTTTGTCCCGCACCATTTCAGCAATGCGCTCGATCATCAGCGCCTTGTTCACTTGATAGGGGATTTCTGTAACAATCAGCGCTTCACGGTCCTTGCGGAGTTCTTCAACGGCCACCCGCCCGCGCATCACGACTGAGCCGCGGCCAGTGTGAAACGCCAACTTGATGCCCATGCGCCCCAATATGATTCCGCCCGTTGGGAAGTCCGGCCCAGGCATAAGCTCAATCAGATCGTCAATGGAAATGGCAGGATTGTCGATCATGGCAATCGTGGCGTCGATCACCTCGCCCAGATTATGGGGCGCCATGTTGGTGGCCATGCCGACGGCAATTCCGCCAGCGCCATTGACCAGCAGGTTGGGATACTTGGCGGGAAGGACGACAGGTTCCGTGCGCTCGCCATCATAGTTCGGCTGGAAATTAACCGTATCCTTCTCGATGTCATCAAGCAGGGGCATGGCGGCTTCGGCGAGCCTGCTTTCCGTGTACCGCATGGCGGCCGGCGGATCGCCATCCACCGAGCCGAAGTTGCCCTGGCTGCCGATGAGCGGCAGGCGCATGGAGAAGTCCTGCGCCATGCGCACCAGCGCATCATAGATCGCGCTGTCGCCATGCGGATGATAGCGGCCCATCACGTCGCCAACCGTCGTGGCCGACTTTGTGAACCTCTTGTCCGGCGTCCGGCCGGCTTCGTGCATGGCGTAGAGAATGCGCCGGTGCACCGGCTTCAGGCCATCGCGCACATCCGGCAAAGCCCGGCTCACGATTACGCTCATGGCGTAATCGAGATAGCTTTTCTTCATCTCATCTTCGATGGTGA
>CAZAMS010000225.1:0-9745 GCA_964486305.1 uncultured Aestuariivirga sp. | reverse complement strand
AGGATTCGAACCTGGACAAACAGAGTCAAAGTCTGTGAGCCTGCCGTTAGCCGGTCCCACAACGCCTCCGGCAATCAATGTGACCTTCGCGTTCAGGCCTAGGGTTTCGGTGCGACGAACGGATTTGTCTCACCCGCCTTGTTATTGGTCTGATAACAGCGTTCCAGACGTGCAAATGCGGCCGCACTCCGGTTGAGTGAAACGGTAATTGTTTTCCCCGCTGCGCGGACCTCCAGGGAATTTGCTTTCTTCAGGGCGTCATTAAAGAGCTGATCGGTCAGCGATACGCGGACGGCGTCGCTTGCAGCCGTAACATCCGCTTTCCAACTCGTTGAACCGGCGACAAATTCCACTGGATAGGTCTTGCCTTTGTCCAGTTCCCAACGGGGAGAGGTCATCACAAGCGACAATCCATCCTCTTCACGGGTAAACCGTGCTTCGATCCCGTCCTTTGTCGTGCGGCTCATAACGCATTGGTCCAGCTTTCGCTCTTCGGTGAAGTTTGCATCGATTTGCCAAGGCCCAATGGAGATTTTTACGTCCTCAGATTGCACCACTCCGCACATGGCAATCATCCAAAATGCCGCCAGTACAAATTTCATGACAACCTCCTAAAAAGGTCCGGCCTTTCGCTGGCCTCAATCGGGCCGCGGCGGTCCGGCGTTCAACGACAACAGCCGCCCATAGCGTTAGCGCGCATGTTCGGTTGATTCTGATTCTTTTGGGCCGACCCTGCGTCAGGGCTATCATAGAGTGCAGTCATGAACAACCCCGAACGGCGCTGGGCAAAAGCTATCGCGCTGGCGAAATTTTGAAAATGATTTGGAGACGCACACTTAAACGCGTGGTATCGTTTTCGCCTTATACTTTGGAGGACAGAATGGCCAAGAAAACGAAAAAGACCGTGAAAGCCAAGAAGGCGGGAACGAAACGGAAGCGGACCACTGCCAAAAGCCCAGCAAAAAAGAAGGTTGCCAAGACCAGACCAGCCAAGGCGAAGAAGAGCTCCGCAACCAAGACGAGCCGCGTAGCGGTCAAGGCATCTAAGCCGAAGCGGAAATCTGTTGCGAAATCGAAGCCCAAGGCGACAATCCAGCAGGCAAATAGCCCTCACCCCGGCATGATGGGTGACGGCACTGAGGAGCAAAATCTGAACCAGCAGGGCAATCCGGAAGCGCGCATCAGCCAAGATGACGTCGACGAGGCTTTCAAGAAACCGGATTAGTTCCAGGCAGCGATGTTTAATAGAGCTGGGGTGGCTGGGGGACTAGGATTCGAACCTAGACAAACAGAGCCAGAGTCTGTTGCAAAGGTGTCACGGCGGATAAAATTCTCGGGCGCAGATCGCTAAGGCTTACCAGCACCTTAGCCACAAAGATCTATGAATTTTGACGCAACTATAAGAAAAATAACATTTATCAAGACCGCAAAGCCGCTAGTGGCTGCGGCTAAGACCGAGGTGGAACTGACTCGTGCAATTGCCGAAAATCCTAATAATAAATCGCTAAGGACACTTGGAGTTGGGTTGGAGAACGCGTCTGCCACGCGCAAGCGGGTCGCGGAGCTATATGCAAACTCTGAGTCGGTAGAACTCAAACAGTTAAACAAGACTCTCGACGCGCTGATCGGAGTTGAACTTGTCCCCATCGCGCGTTCGATTAGATCGGCTCAATGGAATGCTCGCGACGCCGCCAACTCATTGCCAGGGATATAACGAGAGTTTGGCCAAAACCGTGGCTGTTTTGAGCTTCGCCAGCGAGAGTTCATCGAGGGGAATGACTTCTGGCATTAAATCTCGGCATGAACGGGAGGTTCCACACCTCGTTAAGTCATTTCATGCTCTAGAAGCGAAGTACGGCGCGTTAGCCGATCAAGCGGAATTCCTTCTGTCTAGACAGGGAGCCTATACCAGGACTGCAGCGGGGCTAGAATTTGCTGACACCAGCACAATCGAACCCCGGAATGAGCTCTATCGAAAAATACAATGTACGGTCGCACAGGTAAATGCGGTGCAGAAGGAAGGGGCTGAGTTGGAGCAATACCAATCTGAAGGATGGGCCAAAATGCAAGAGGGATTAAACTGAATCGTTCGTCGAGACTTATGAACAGTACTCCGGCACCCCATGCGTCCTGCAGTCAGGTGGCCCCTTTTCTACGGTCCAATTCCTCACGAAGCTTCTGTTGTGCTTTTGAGTTGTAGTCGCCTGACAAGAAATGACTGACCGTAATCTGGTTCTTGCCCGAGTTGCCTACGCGGAACTTATAGGCATTGCGATGGGACCATTCATGTTCAACGTACATTTTGCCTCTATCATCGACGACAAGCTCCCACCAATCCTCATCTTCACCCAACGAACCTTTGGCGCTGGCACTTAGCTTAATCCTATCTGGCATCGATCATCCCCTTACTTCACAACGAGCATAACGGATACAACTTGGACCAAAACCCGAATAAGGCTAATTTTTGAATGCGACCATTAGTGCGCCGGCACCTGACGCGACCTGCAATCAAACGGTCCGTCCAATCCGCTGCCCCTGATGTTGGCAATCTAATACCGGCCCATGGATTCCGCACTTAGAAGACTTTCCACCGTGCCCTGACCAATCTCACAATAATGATAGTAGGTGGCCTTAAGCAGTATGACCATGTATTTTTAGCGGCGTCATAGCAGACCCGCTTCACGAGGCTGCTGCGGTCGATTGTGGCACATTGGAAAGTGCCGAGGGCGACTGGGCCGCGATATTTGACGTAGACGGGCTCCGCCACAGCAGCGCCCGAAAAGGCTGCGCAAAGCCTCGCCACTAGAAGCGCCCGAGAAAGCATGAAATAACCTACCGTGATGCTCAGCGTTAGCCAAACCGTCGTGCGCCATTGGCCGCCTGGTCGAGTTGGGGTTGAAGAATAAAGGCCAGTTTGCAAAACGACCATGAGGCACAATTCCATGAAAAGGCACATGCTACTCGCAGTTATCTTTGTTGTTTCGAGCGTTTCGTCTCCTGTTTCCTTCTCTGCCTCAAAGAAACCGCACGTGTATAAACCATGCGCTTCTGTCTATAAAAATTGGCAGAATCGGGGAAGACACTGGATGGCCTTTGCTTATAATCAAAAGAATGCCGGGGGTGTCGTTTGCGGCTGGGGAGAGGGATATCGAACGCGTTCTGCTGCGATAAACAGGGCCATGTCTGAATGCCGCTTGGCTCAGCGCGATAACCCCACTTGGGGCAAGAAAAACTCCCGCCATATTTACAAGGTCAAATAATCATCCGCCACCTGGTGGAATTGGGGCTGAAGGTGAAGCGGTGAAGGGTTGAAGACAGGGAGCAGGAAATGGGCACACCTTTGCAGCATCGGCTCGCGCGCCGCGAAGATGTCCCAGCGTTGAAGGAGCTGATGGATGCTGCCATCGACATTTTGCAGAAGCCGTTTCTGAGCGAAGCGCAAATTTCCTCCAGCCGGGCCATAATGGGTCTGGATACCCAGCTGATAAAAGATGAGACTTACTTCATTGTAGAGATTGAAGGCGAGTTGGCGGGGTGCGGAGGATGGAGCCGACGGGCAACCTTGTATGGTGGTGACAGTTCGCCAGGCCGCGATGCGGCGCTGCTCGACCCGCTGAAAGATGCCGCACGCGTACGGGCGATGTATACGCACCCCAGTTTTACCCGCCGTGGCGTCGGGCGACTGATTCTTACCCTCTGTGAGGAGGCCGCAAGATTGGAAGGGTTTCGGCGAATTGAACTCGGCGCGACTATGGCGGGCGAACCTCTTTACCAGACATGCGGATATAAACCAGGCGAGTTGTTTACTGATGATCGGGGTGGCGCTCCGGTGCCGATCCGGCGCATGAGCAAGCAGATTTGAAAGCCACCCAGTCGAACTGCGGTGGAAAGGAATGGATATGGATGCAGCTAAACCCGCGCAAGTTAAGAACGAAAAATTGACCGCAGAACTTGTCGCCCTGATCGAGCGTCTTGAGCCTGACCCTGGGCCGGAACCAGGAACAACCGATCACACCGATGCTGAATTTGATGCCATGGTGAAAGCCGTTCTGGCCGAATACAGCCCTGACGAGCTTTGGGTCTTTGCCTATGGTTCCCTGATATGGAATCCGGAGTTCAAATTTGTAGAAAGTCGAAGAGCAACGGCACATGGATGGCACCGGTCCTTTTGCCTCAAGCTTACCCGCTGGCGGGGTACGCGTGAACTGCCAGCCCTGATGTTGGCGTTGGATGGGGGCGGAACTTGTAAAGGTGTTGCTCTCGTCCTCATCCATGGTGGACGTTATATCGGCAGCCAGGCAGGAATAGGCATTGCGGTCGATTTTGTGTGGGTCGTATTGTTTTCTTGGTTTTTGATCAGAACAAAGAGTTGGCTGAAAAAGGAAAACAATTAGATCAGTGAAATCCGCACGAGGGCCGAACTAGCCAGCGATGCCAAGGAGGTGTAGACTAAATCACATGGCAGGGAGGTCCTGAGCCATGTTTCACATGCTGACGTTTTTCGACCTGAAACCAGGCGTTTCTATTGGAGATTTTGCCCAAGCAATTTCTAGATTTGCGGAGCATCTGCGCGGCCTCGGAATGGCGCATGGCGTCGGCCGCATAGGGGTTCGCCAAAGTGACATCCAGCTGGACACTGATCGCGAGCGCGGACACCAATATTTCGTGATGATGACTTTTAAGGATCGGAAGCACGCCGAAGCAGCTCGTGCTTATCTAATTCAGCACGTTGATCCGGGTGAATCGATCCACCATGCGGTTTACTCCCGCGCCAGCAACCCGATATTCACGTGCTGGCAGGATATATAGCCCGGCTGTGCTCAGTCCAATGCTGCGTGGGCCTCTAAGCCAGCGCCCGCGGACGGTGGCGGAGACTGGCGTCGGAAGCAAAACCGATCATAACGGTGTCTGTAATCATACGGCGCCTGGTGGAATTGGGGTTGAAGGCGAAGCGCTGAAGGAAGAATTTTAGGAGTCAATCATGAGTAACCGTAAATTGTTGCGTTTCTTTTTCGCCTGCGCCCTGATGGTGCCAGTGAGCAATGCCGCACAAGCCGCGAGGTCAGCCGCTGATCAGCGGCTATACGAAAAGGCTCGCAAGGCTTGCAGTGGACCAGAGTATCCCAATGGCGCCCGTCCCCATATCAACTACGCGGGCGAGTGG
The DNA here is from genome assembly GCA_964486305.1 of uncultured Aestuariivirga sp. Taxonomy (GTDB): domain Bacteria; phylum Pseudomonadota; class Alphaproteobacteria; order Rhizobiales; family Aestuariivirgaceae; genus Aestuariivirga. The sequence goes on along the minus strand of CAZAMS010000225.1, from coordinate 4,581 downwards.
TTTCGATGTGTCGAGCCCAAATTGAGAATGCACGAACGGAGAAGGAAGTAGCGCTGACGATGCGGGGCGGTCCCGTTTTCATGGCCAGCCGAAGAACCCGCGCGAGATGCCGGCGAGGGTGATTCCCATGATCGACAGGGAGGCGAGCAGGAGCAGAGCATTGAGCGCATGCTGTTTCAATCGCCTGGTCTTCCCGGCTCATCGAGATGAGTCAGGGCGTCATAGATGATGGATTCAACGCTGCCCTATTCGGGGTCAATGTCATCAAGTGAAACTTCAAGTCCTGCAGCTTCCACTACGCATCTTTCGGCGAGTTCCTTGGCACCTTCACGGCTGCTATGCCGATCGGCATCGGTGACATTCTGCTGTATCCATTTTTCGAGGAAATCGACGCCACGCCTACTCATAATCACGTCCTCTAAAACCTCACTTAAGCATCTAATGAATACGTGGAGCCAAAAAAATAGGCACCCTATAGAGGCGCAATCATCGCCCCCAGGATCATCTTTTCGAGGTTGTGGATCGAAATTTGCAACTCGCGCGGAGGTCTGGAATTTAGCGGGGCAGATCGGAGCGTTTATTTTTTCGTCCAGTTTCGCTTCCCTCGAACCGCAGAAATACACTCAGCATACGTGTCTAAGATCATCTTTCGCGTCCGATCCTCTGCCTTGATTTTTTCGGCATTCAAAATGCCAACCATCAAATCGTAGGCAATCTTTTCCGGCGAGTGCTGGCCAATGTTAACGACAGGCGCGTCAGCCATTTTAATTCTCCCTCTCGGCATTATGCCGAAGCATGGAAGCCTAGCTCAAATCAGGCGATATGCAAGATGGGGTAGCGTTTCCGCATCCGCCACCGCTTACGGGCTAGCTGTGGCGCGAGTTTCGAAGAAGGATGGGTGATTGGTACCGTCAGTAATGGGGCTTTGCAGAATTACCGTTCCGGTGACCGTCCATGCGTTGTTATGCACGCGCTTAAGCTTCACATCTTTCGTCGTTATAAGGCGAGAACCGAGCGTGGTGGCCTTTTCTGTTGATCGAGCCTTAAAATAGGTGATCCCATCGTCAGCGAAGCGACTGCGATTGTTCTGGACAGGGAACTGCCAGACTTGCTTATTTAAATTGTTGTACATGGAGGCCTCCTCCAGAAAGGTACGTTGAACCACATTTGTGACAAGATTTGGACAACATTTAAGTCAGCGGTCCTGTCGCGAAACTTGCAGGGAACCATTCGCATATGTGGAGGGTTTTAAATCAAGTCGCTAGCATCGAACTACTGCAGTTCCAAATGATGCTGGGTGTGCTTGCCCTCGTTCGCGCAAGGGCAATGGTTGTTGGTATGACTACGCCTCAACCGAGCCCCGCTGCCGAATGGTGGCGGGGTTTTTTGGAACTTTGGGCATTTGGAATTTTCAGGAGTTCCGGCGTCAGCGGCACTCAGGATGTTCTGCTATATCATGCGCACTATCGCAACCGCTGCCACCTTTTACCCGCTTGCGGCGCTTCGACAATTCGTTGGAAATGCCATTAAATTCAGAAATGCCGGTCATGCTCGCCTTGGCAAAAACCGGAGAAAATGACGTCGCGATGAATCCCGCCGCAAGCAATACAACTATACTTTTCTTCATCTGATCTTCCTCAAGTGTTACGGCACTTCATAGTGAATTCGGAAGGAAATGGCGACACAGCCACTGATAACAATCAGTTGATGCTTCAACTGCTGCGCCGTAGCTTCCCCCAATTATCCAGCCGCTTCTTAACCTCGCGCTCAAAGCCGCATAACGACTTCAGCGATAATGTTGGCCCCGGGTCTTGCCACCCTTGAGCAAGTCAATGATCGCTTCATTCCGCGCGGGCTATTCGGTTGGCCATGAAACGCAAAAGGCGCCACCACTTTTCAGCAGTAGGGCGTTATCGATGCCAGTGCATCAGGATGCATGGGGCGGGCAGTCGAAGCGGTGGCGCCTGCAGCAAGGTGCCGACGTGTGATAGTAAATTTCTCAGGAACTGCAAAAGTTCTGTAACTCCCTCATACGCACATGCCCTCGTCGGCGCGTCCCAATCCGGCGGGGGTTTTAATCTTGCGCGACGAGTTGCCAAGAAAATCGACCCCGACCGAACTGCCAAAGCCATGCGTCTGCGCAAGTAACGGTACGAAAATGTCATGGCCCCAAACGGGGAGACAGTACTGGGACCATAACACTTTCTTCTCAGCCCTCATCGCCCTCCCGAGAACTATTGAAGTAGGCTATCCATTCGCCAGTTTTGGGCTTAGTGATTAACGGAGCATGTTGAGTACTTTTCGTAATCACAACCTAATAACGAATTTGCGGGCACTTTCCGGGCCGGTGTCGCCCTGAAGCAACAGTTAGATAGCCGTGTTTCCCTTGCGCGATGAAGCGAGACGGCGCTCGCCCACAAATTTAACCACTAGCCGCTCGCCTTTGCGCCAGCGCTTTTCTGCTGGGTAACGCTTACCATCCGCGACAACTTGAAGATGGAAATTTTCTGGAACGTTCACATTTGGCGGTATTCGAAGTATTGCGCCCGTTGCGCTAATCTCTCGGATTTTCACATCGATGACGGTCGCCTCGTCGAGCGAAACAATCTTTCCATCCAGCAATAATCTTGATCCACGACGCGTGCGCGGTTTGTTGCTAGAAATCATGTGCACCAACACCTCGATTTTAACAACGTCCCACTTCGTGTTATCACGGAAGTTCCAATGGATGGCCGTCTGTCCAGGAGATATTAGTGGTTATGGTAAACCGCGGCGTTGACAGCGGCTTGCCATTCTCAGGCTGCCATGAGCGGGTGACATCGTCGCCATGAGCGGGTTAGAGTGGCGACTGACAGCGGTGGGCTGGATTGCCCAATCAATTGAAAGGCAGTGACAATGGAGATCAAGCGAAGTGGTTCACAACCATCCGGCAAAGGACCGACGGAGTATTTCACCGGCACGGTGCGCCTCGATCCACTTTTTCAGGCGCCTGATCCGGCCCGCGCTGTTGGCGCCAGCGTCACCTTCGAGCCGGGCGCCCGCACCGCGTGGCACACCCATCCCCTCGGCCAGACACTGATTGTCACAACCGGCTGTGGGCGGGTGCAGCGCGAGGGCGGCCCGATTGAGGAAATCCGGCCGGGCGACGTGATCTGGTTTGCTCCAGGCGAGAAGCACTGGCACGGCGCCGCGGCAGCCACGGCCATGACGCACATTGCCATTCAGGAAAAGCTCGACGGCAAGACCGTCGAGTGGATGGAGAAGGTCAGCGACGAACAATACGGCGCCTGATCAGTTCGAGAGAGAAAGACAAATGCAGAAACGCAAACTCGGAAACAGCGGCCTTGAAGTCTCAGGCCTGGGCCTCGGCTGCATGGGGATGAGTTCTGGCTATGGTCCGGCAGTCGATAAGCAGGATGGAATTTCGCTGATCCGCTCGGCCGTCGAACGCGGCGTGACATTTTTCGACACCGCCGAAGTCTATGGTCCGTTCACGAACGAGGAACTGGTGGGCGAGGCTCTTGCCCCCGTCCGTGAGCAAGTCGTGGTCGCAACCAAGTTCGGGTTCGACATCGATGGAACGGCCGGGCAGGGCGGCATGAACAGCCGGCCAGAGCACATCAAGCAGGTCGCTGAGGCCTCGCTCAAGCGGCTGAAGACCGACCGCATCGATCTGTTCTACCAGCACCGTGTCGATCCGAACGTGCCGATCGAAGACGTGGCGGGAGCGGTCAAGGACCTTATCCGGGAAGGCAAGGTGAAGCATTTCGGCCTCTCGGAGGCCGGCGTGCGGACGATCCGGCGCGCCCATGCGGTCCAGCCGGTAACGGCGTTACAGAACGAGTATTCTCTCTGGACGCAGCGGCCGCAGATTCTCGAAGTTCTTGAAGATCTGGGCATCGGGCTTGTTGCCTTCAGCCCGCTCGGCAGGGGCTTTCTCACCGGCAAGATCGACGAAACTACCGTGCTGTCCGACACCGACTTCCGCAAGGGGCTGCCGCGCTTCACGCCCGAAGCTCGAAAGGCCAACCAGGCGCTGGTGGATCTGCTCAAGGAAATGGCCGCCCGCAAGAAGGCAACGCCGGCACAGATCGCGCTTGCCTGGCTGCTCGCCCAGAGGCCCTGGATCGTTCCCATTCCCGGCACCACGAAGCTCCCGCGGCTCGCGGAAAACCTCGGTGCGGCCAATATCGAGCTGACGCCTGAGGATTTGCGCGACATCGACACTTCTGCCGCACAGATCGAGATCGAGGGCACCCGGTACCCTGAACACATCGAGAGGGCGACGGGCCTTTGATGCAACGATGAACAAGATTCTCATCCTCGGCGCAAACGGCGGGCTCGAGCCATGAAGGAATGTGCTGCTGCGTGAAAACCTGATCTAATAATTCAACCTCAGCCCCGTGCGTGGCCAGGGGAGGCTGACGAGGCGGCCGGAGCCTGAGTGTCTGTCCCAAAACAAGTTGAATCCGATGAGCAGGATGTGATTCAAAGAAGGGGGATCGTGATTCGACGGGAGGGGCGTGATGTGGACGGCGGAGAATCGGCGGCGGTATGATCGCAGTAAGCTGCGCTACCCCA
>CAZAMS010000224.1:0-5707 GCA_964486305.1 uncultured Aestuariivirga sp. | reverse complement strand
AGCCCCAGGCGCTGGGTTTCATAGGCCAGCGTTTCCACATGGCGCGACAGGGGATCATCGGTTTCATCGCAATGGATATCAACCAGGAGCCCGCGCTTCTCCGCGATCTCGCAGAGCTCCTTCAGGCTTGCGGCACCGTCCGCCATTGTGCGTTCAAAATGTGGGATTCCGCCAACCACATCAACACCCAAGTCTAACGCGCGGACGAGATTCTGCTTTGCGGTTTTTGAACGGTAGAAGCCATCCTGCGGGAAGGCCACGATCTGCAGTTCCATATAGGGCGCAATTTTCTTTTTCACCTCGAGCAGGGCTTCCACGCAGAGCAGCCGGTCATCGCAGACATCAACATGGCTGCGGATGGCGCCCATGCCTTTCGAAACCGCAAGATCGCAATAGCGCAGTGCCCGTTCGATCACCGCTTCATGGGTGAGGAGCGGCTTGAGCTCGCCCCACAGGCCAATACCTTCAAGCAGCGTGCCCGACATATTGAGGCGGGGGATTCCGAGCGACAGGGTTGCATCCATATGGAAATGGGAATCGATGAAGGGCGGTGAAACGAGATAGCCCTTCGCATCGATTGTCTTCAGCGCTTGCCCCTTGATGGCGGGCGCAACTTCGCTGATGAGACCGGAGGTACACGCAATGTCCATTCCTGTTCGGCCATCGGGCAGCGTTGCGTTGGTGATGAGAAGATCAAGCATGATTTAGCGTTCGCCTTTCCGGTAGGGCACCATCAGGGCGCGGGGGTAGAGGGCGCGGCGCGACATGATGATGAGTGCGATGATGGACAGGATAAAGGGTAGCATCAGAAACACCTGGTAGGGAACGTAGGCGCCGGCCAGCTGCTGCAGGCGCAACTGATAGGCATCGAAAGCGCCAAACAGAAGGGCTCCGGCCAGGGCCTTGCCCGGCCGCCAGGAACCAAAAACCACAAGGGCCACGCAAATCCAGCCCCGCCCATTCATCATTTCAAAGAAAAATGAATTGAAGGCGGAGAGCGTGATGAAGCTGCCGCCAATGCCCATGAAGGCGCTGCCCAGCATGACGGCGCCCATGCGCACCAGGGTGACATTAACGCCCTGCGCTTCGGCAGCCGATGGATTTTCCCCAACACTGCGGATGGCAAGTCCGATGGGTGTCTTGTTGAGGAGCCAGGCAACCAAGACAACGGCGGTGAACGCCAGATAGGTGAGGGGTGTCTGCCTGAACAGCGCTTCGCCCAAAACCGGAATATCCGAGACAATGGGAATGGGCCAGGGTTGGAAGGGTTCGATCTTGGGCGGCGACGTGACCGATGGAAATATCAGGCGGTAAAAATAATAGGAAAGCGATGTGGCAAGAAGCGTGATGCCAATTCCTGTGACATGTTGCGAAAGGCCCAGGGGAACCACGAGAAAGCCATGCAGCAAGCCGAACAGGGCGCCCACCACGGCAGCAACCGCAACGCCGAGCCACAGGTCGCCCCCCAGGAATACCGTGAGCCAGCCGGCAAAGGCCCCCGCCGTCATGATGCCTTCAATACCGAGGTTCAGAACCCCGGCGCGCTCGCAGATGAGTTCGCCGAGGGTTCCAAAAATGAGGGGCGAAGCGATGCGAATGGCTGCGGCCCAGATCGAAGCGGTGAAGAGAATTTCAAGCGCTTCCATGCCTGCTATCTCCACCGGACACGGTAGCTGGTGAACATGATGGCGGTGACCATGGTGAGGAGCGATGTGGCCACCATCACATGGGCAATATAACTGGGCACCCCGGCCGTGCGGCTCATCGCATCAGCACCTACAAAAACCGCAGCCACGAATATGGCAGCAGCAATAACCCCTAGGGGATGCATCAGGGCCAGCATCGCAACCACGATGCCGGTGTAGCCAAAGCCCGGCGACAGATCGAGCGTGAGATTGCCCTTGAGGCCCGTGACTTCCGACATGCCGGCAAGGCCCGCGAGGCCACCCGAGAGCAGGGCGGTTTTTGCCAGCACGCGGTTGACCGGCACGCCGGCGAAGGATGCGGCCTTCGGGCTGTGGCCGACGGCCCGCATTTCATAGCCCAGCGTGGATTTCCGGTCGATGATCCAAACGGCAATCGCTGCTGCAATGGCAATCACGAATCCGAAATGCAGGCGCTTGCCCTGAATGAGTTTTGGCAGTTGGGCCTCTGCAATGACCTTTCTGGATTGGGGCCAGCCCAGGCCCGTAGGGTCTTTCAAGACACCTTCCAGCAACATGCTGACAAACAGGATGGCGATGAAGTTCAAGAGAAGCGTGGTGACCACTTCATCCACCCCGAAACGGGTTTTGAGGAATGTCGGGATCGAAAGCACGATGGCGCCCCCCAGCATGGCGGCCGCCAGCAGGACGGGAATGAGAACGGGTTGCGGCAATGGCAAAAAACCAGTGCCGAGCACAACCGTCATCACCGCGCCAATATAAAGCTGCGCTTCACCCCCGATGTTCCACAGCTTCGCGCGAAAGGCCACCGCTGCGGCAAGGCCGGTGAATATCAAAGGCGTGGCCCGAGTGAGTGTCTCCAGAAATGCGAATTGGGTTCCCGCTGCTCCCTTCACCATCAAGCCAAATACGGAAAGCGGAGAGGCGCCGGACAACGTGACGAGCACTGCGCAAAAAATCATGGAGGCGAGCAGCGCGAGAGCGGGGTAGACGATCAGGATGGCGAAGGAGCGCTGCTCGCGCGGTTCAAGCCGCATTGGATAATCCTTGCCCCGCCATCATGAGGCCGAGATCTTTTATGCTGACACTTTCACGCGGGCTGGCCTTTGAGAGCTGGCCACGGAACATGACAGCGACCCGGTCTGACAGGGACAGGAGTTCATCAATATCTTCCGAGATCAGCAAAATGGCGGCACCGCGTTTCCGCGCCGCCAGCAATTGCTCATGCACATAATTGACGGCCCCCACATCGAGGCCCCGCGTAGGTTGGTTCGCCAAAACCAGGCACGGGTTGTTCGCCATGACTCGGCCAAGAATGAGTTTCTGCATATTGCCACCCGACAGGAGACGCACGCGGGCCTCAGGGCCGGGGCATTTCACCTCGTAGGCCGCAATGATGTCCTGGGCGAAGCCGCGGGCCTTTTTCCACTTGATAAATCCGTTGGACGCAAACTTTGACGAACGGTAGCTTTCCGAAATGACATTTTCCGTGATGCTCATGTCGCTGATCAGGCCTTCGGAGTGGCGGTCTTCCGGAATGCGGGCAACGCCCCTGCTGATCATGGCGCGCGGGCTTGCGCGCGAAACGGTCTCGCCGTTAAGCGTCATCATGCCCTGGGCTGGCGCCACAACGCCGCTCACCAGATCTGCAAGCAGGCTCTGGCCATTGCCGGATACGCCGGCCACGCCAAATATTTCCCCGCTGCGGATGTGGAAGGTGATGTCGCTAAGTGATTGCGACAGGTGCCGGGCGTTGACACCAGCCAGTTTCAATACCGCTTCACCTGCGATTTGAACGTCGGCCTTGGCCTGGGGAATATTGCGGCCGATCATCAACTCCGCAAGTTCGGCCCGCGTAGCACCTGCAACGCCGCGTTCCGCCACCAGCTTGCCGCCGCGCAAGACGCTGACCCGGTTGCAGGCGGCGAGGATCTCGCCAAGCTTGTGGGAAATGAAAATGATGGAAAGTCCGCGGGCCACGAAGCGCTTCAGGGTTTCAAACAACGCGGTGGATTCCTGCGGGGTGAGAACGGCGGTTGGTTCATCAAGCACCAGAATTTTGGCTTCCCGGTATAGGGCTTTCAGAATTTCAACCCGCTGGCGCTCGCCAACCGAAAGCGAGGCAACGATTGCTTGCGGGTTAACTTCCAGGCCAAATTCCTCCGCCAGGTGCTGAATGCGGGCCCGGGCCTTTTGCGAATTGGAGGAAAGCCGCCACAGGGATTCCGTGCCCAGCACAATATTATCGAGCACCGTCAGATTTTCGGCCAGGGTGAAATGCTGGTGCACCATGCCGATGCCGGCAGCCAGGGCGGCGGCAGGTTGGCCGGGTGGCAGGATAATTCCTTGCACCTCGATTGTCCCCGCATCGGCCACATAATGGCCGAACAGGATATTCATCAGCGTGGTTTTGCCGGCGCCATTTTCACCCAGCAGCCCCAGGATTTCACCCCGCTGAAGCTCAAGTGAAATATCATCATTGGCCAGCAAGGGGCCGAACCGCTTGGTGATTCCGGAAAGCCGGAGAACGGTTTCGCGCTCCTTCTTTCTTCCGTCATCCCGATGAAAATCGTTTCTAACTTCGTCATCCCGGCGTACGCCGGGACCCAGGCTTTCAACCAGTACAGATGCGGAAAGTCTGGGTCCCGACTTTCGTCGGGATGACGGAAATTTAAATGGCATGCCCGTTAGCTCTTTGATTCCCGCATCCTTCTACTTCCCCGGCCCCACATGCAAAGACGGAAGAGGGCGAACTGTTTAAGTCTATAGCCTTCGCCCGTCCTGCGTAGCCGAAGGCGAAGCAGGATGGAAGGTGGGCGAAGCCCGGATGAGGGCCTCTTCGTTGGGACAATTGCCAATGCCAGCAACCGGGGCAAAGAGCCCTCACCCCCGCGTCGCGGACCCTCTCCCATCCTGCTTCGCTTTGCTACGCAGGACGGGAGAGGGCGATAATCTCCAAAGGCTTTGCTTTCTTCCATCGTGATAAGGATGTGTGCGTTCGACATCATGCCCGTTACGAGGATTTGGGTTCGGTATCGTCAATGGCAACCGCGAAGGCCCCGGATTTGATCTCGGTTTCCTTTGCAGCAACCTTGGCCTTCACGTCATCGGGAATCTTGGATTCGAAAGTTCCGTAAGGAGCAAGGCTCGAACCGCCCGCCTTCATGAAGGAATACTGCCCATAGTCATCGGCCTTGAAAGCGCCAGCCTTGATGGCGGTGATGGCCGCATCGAGCGTTGGCTCAAAGTGCCAGAGGGCCGAGGCCACAACCGTGTCCGGATAGTCGGCCTGCGTGTCGATCACATTGCCCACCGCCAGGATGCCTTTTTCCTTGGCGGCGTCCGAAACGCCAAAGCGCTCCGCATAGAGGAGATCAGCCCCGGCATCGATCTGGGCAAGTGCTGTTTCCTTGGCCTTTGGCGGATCAAACCACGAGCCGATGAAGGCCACCAGGAACTTGGCGTCGGCGCGGCTTTCGCGCACCCCCGCCATGAAGGCATTCATCAGGCGGTTCACTTCCGGAATGGGATAGCCGCCCACCATGCCGATGTTGCCTGACTTGGTCATGGCGCCCGCCACGATGCCGCTGAGATAGGAGGCATCCTGAATGTAATTATCGAATACCGCGAAGTTTGGCGCCGCGGCCGCATCGGGCTTGAAGCTTGAGCCGATGAGGAAGGCGCGGTCCGGGTAATCCTTGGCCACGGCGCGCGCCGCATCTTCAACGGCGAAGGCTTCGCCCACGATGAGCTGGTTTCCGGCCTCGCAATACTCGCGCATCACGCGCTCATAATCCGTGTTGGAAACTTTTTCCGAGAACACATATTCGATGTCGCCCCGGTCTTTCGCCGTGGTTGCGGCCTTGTGGATGCGGCTCACCCACTGCTGCTCCACCGGCACCGTATAAATGGCCGCCGTCTTGATCGGGTCTGCGGCATGAGCAAACCGGGGAAACATGGTGGCCAGAGGCAATGCCGCCCCGGCGGCGGTGAATTTCAGGATATTACGTCTGTTCACGCGGAAAATATTACTCATGGTTTGG
>CAZAMS010000223.1:0-38573 GCA_964486305.1 uncultured Aestuariivirga sp. | reverse complement strand
GCAACCGACGCCTCGCCAAGGACTTCGAACGAACCATCGAAAGCGCCACCGCATGGCTCTATCTGGCCTCAATCCAATTCTTAACCCGCAGAATCGCAAGCCTCTGAAATCACACCAAATGATTATGAGTCAGACACTCAGGTAAGGAGGACCGAATTCGGCTCATCAGTTTGCTACAAACATGGAGAAGTGGACGATTTTGGCTCTTTTACTGGCAGCGACGTCGGCCAAAGCGCCTCCAAAGTGCAACAATCGACCTGACTTTCAATTCTTGGACAGACTCTCAGCTTAGGGAGGGAAGAAGCTATGGCCCGCAAAGCGTCAAGAACTACGAAAAAGAAAGCCAGCGCCAAGAAGCCTGGGAAGAAAAAAGTTAACGCCAAAAAGTCAGCCAAGAAGAAAACCTCGACGGTTAAGGCAGTCAAAAGAACCGCTCGCGCAGTTGTGAAGTCAGTTCGTCGCAAGACTATTGCGGCCAAAAAAGCTGGCAAAGGGTTCGTGAGACGTGCAGTTGATGCAATAGCGCAGGCTGCGGCACCACTCTTGCCCGGCAGTGGGGATGAGAAATCCAAGAACGACTAGAGCATGATGCGCCAAAGTTGACTGACTTTGGCGATAACATCATGCTCCAAATTATTGATTTCGATCACGATGATTTTGGATTGATTCAATCCAAAATCATCGTGATCTAGGACTTACGGCGCAGCCAATAACGCGCAAGCCTAGCCAAACCTAGTGGGTCGATGGTTTTCAAGGATTGAATGACGAATTAGTTTCGATGCAAGACAAAAAGAAACCCCTGCTGTGCGGGGGAAACAGGGGTTGAAAGCAGGACTATGGGAAACTGTGGGTTTGCTTCCCTAATATTTGATATACAATTCTTAGTCGCAATTCAATAATTGCTCGCAGTTTGTCCACAATAATTTGATAATTGAGGAGTGCATGGATAACAAATTCAAGCTCGACGGCGGAATGCGTGACGCAACCGTTAGTGCAGTTTTTTGAAATCGATCAATGGCACATGATGTGGTTCGTTTATAAACGCTAGGCCCATCAGTTCTCCCTCGTGCCACTTCGCAGTCACTGGGTAGAGCATTTTTTCCGATGTAACCCACAGGCTAAATTCTCTCGGCAATTCCATAGAATGTGGCAGCTGGATGCGGGCACCCCCAACACTTAAGTCGCGGATTGTCACATCGATTATGCTGGGGGTGACCGAGGAAATGATCTTACCTTCCTTAAGAACCCTGTGGCGGGGATGCTTGCGATGGTTAGTGTGGGAGGCAAAGTTCAGCATGTCGGTCAGTATGCCCCATTGCAGAGAAAATTACTAAGGACTCAATGAATTTGGTTAAGCGAACCCGTGCCGTGCGACGCCGATTGGCTGGCAGGTGGGTCACACACTCCCATCAAACCTTAAAACCTTTTTATTTCAAGCATTTAAACGTTATATTTGGCGGAGGGGGAGGGATTCGAACCCCCGGAAAGCTTTCACTCCCAACGGTTTTCAAGACCGTCGCAATCGACCACTCTGCCACCCCTCCACGAGGTAAACCTGATCGCCTGGCCCACGCGATGTAGCAGTATCTTCCAAGGTTTCAAGCCCTATTCGGCGTAGCTCGTGTCGGTCACATCCAGTATCGATTTCATCTCGGCGAAATGGGCGTGGAACTGCTCGCGGTCGACTTCCCATTCCTGCGCGGTTTTTTCGGCCACCTTGGCGTTCATCACGTGGAGGGGCTGGCCCGTCTGATAGGCCAACACGAGATTTCGGCAGGAACGTTCCAAGTAATACGTGAGGTCATAGGCTTCCGCTACCGTTGCCGCACAGATCAACACGCCGTGATTGCCCATCATCATGATGGACTTGTTGCCCATGAGTCGGGCGAGGCGTTCGCCTTCCTCATCGGTGTTGGCCATTCCGCCATAGTCCATGTCAAAAGCCACGCGGTTGTAGAAACGCGAAGTATTCTGGTCGATGGGTTTTATGTCTGGATCGGCCAGCGAAGCGATAGCCGTGGCATAGGGCGGGTGCAGGTGCATAATGCAGCGCGCCTGCGGAAGCAGGGCGTGGAGCCTGCCGTGGAGCGACCAGGCGGTGAGGTCCGGGGCGTTAGGCTTCTGCATGGTTGAGTGATCTTCCGTGTCGAGCAAAAGCAGCTCCGAGGCCGTCATCTTCGAAAAATGGCGCCAGCGCGGGTTCATCAAAAACTTCTTGCCGTCATTCGAAACTGCCAGGCTAAAATGATTGGCAACGGCCTCATGCCAGTCATTTCTGGCGGCCAGCCTAAATGCTGCCGCAAGGTCAACACGCAATTGCCATTCGTTTGAGTCATGGCTGCGATGACGGCTGAGGTTAGTGACGTTGCTCATAACAAGCTTCCTTTGCTATATGTGGGGCGGAAAAGTAGCCGAGTTATGAAGGCGGTACAATTGTCTTGGAGACATAGTCGCGGGCCAAAATGGCTATAGGAGACGGACATTGAAATTATTCAGGAAACTGGGAATTGTAGGACTTTTTGCCCTGGGTTTTCCCGGATGGGCGCTTGCCGATGAAGCTGCCACCGGTATCTGGATGCTGGACAGTGGGAAAGTTACGGTACGAATCGCTCCTTGCGGGCCGAGCCTGTGTGGGGCGATTGTTGGATTGGCTAAGCCTTTGAACAAGGAAGGTAAACCAAAGGTGGACAGGAAAAACCCCAATGAGGCCCTGAGCAACAGGCCGCTGATGGGCCTTACCATTCTCGCAAACATGAAGCCGGCGGGCGAGAACAAGTGGAAAGGCACAATCTACAATGCCGACGATGGCAAAACCTACTCTTCCTACATGAAACTTTCCGGCAGCACCATGAAAGTTAAGGGCTGCGTTGGTCCGTTTTGCAAAACGATGAAATTCATCCGCACGAATTGAACGATATCAGATTATTGTCATGATATTGTATCAAAACATGCTTTGCGGTAGTAAGGCAGTCAGATGAAACGCATTCTGGGTTGTTTGTTTGTCGTATTGATGTTCTCGGGCACTTCGCTTGCAGTCGCTGAGACATTCAGTGAGCTGCCTTTTTCCAAGAAACTTAAACTTGCCAAGGTTGGCGATGAAGAAGCCCAAATGGCGGTGGCGAGCGCCTATGAGCAGGGTGGCGAGGCAAAGAAAGATATTGCCGAGGCCGCGAAATGGTATCGTGAGGCAGCCCTTGCGGGCAATATTGAAGCTGAATTCCGCCTTGCCCGGTTGGTGAGCAAAGGGGCAAAGGGCCTGACCAAGGACTTGAAAACGGCGGCGAAACTCTATGAGGCGGCCGCTAACAGTGGTCACCTTGAGGCACAGAATGCCATGGGCCAAGCCTACCAAAATGGTCTGGGCGTTTCGGTAGATGAGGCGAAGGCCGTGGAATGGTACCGCAAGGCTGCGGATGCAAAGCTGGCCGTTGCGCAAAACAATCTGGGCATTTTGTATTTGAATGGCAAAGGCGTCGAACGCAACGTGAGCGAGGCCTTCAAGCTTTTTGAGCTGGCTGCCAATCAGGGCGATGGCTGGGGTCTCAACAATCTTGGCGGCATGTATGAAATGGGTTGGGGTGTTACAAAAAATCGCGAAAAGGCTGCAAGTTATTACAAGCAAGCCGCCGAAAAAGGGATTGATTCAGCACAGTCGAATTTGGTGCGGCTCACGCCTGCTGCAGCGCCTGCTGCTCCTGTGACATTAAATTGATATTCAACACTTAGTTAACCATACAATTCAACTCAAATTTTACGCACTTTGCGCGAAAACTACAGCTGTGGCTTTGCGGTAACGCAAAGGGGCTAGAGCATAATGCGCCAAGACGGGATCGTTTTGGCGTTCAATTATGCTCCAGCATTGAATCGACGATCACGCTTATGACTTTTGACCGTTCCGTCAAAAGTCATCGTGATCTAGGGGGCCAGGTGGAGTTTGTATGCGTAAATTGCTCAGCATTTCCTGTATCCTATTAGCCATGAGCATAACCATCTCTGGTTGCTCATCCCAGCGCTCGGCGCCACGTAATCCGTTCGCAGGCACGGGCAGCCCCTATTACAAGGGCAAGGGGCCCGTACCTATTGGCGGCGGACGCTATCATGTGGGTAATCCCTATCAAGTTGCGGGCCGCTGGTTCACACCCAAAGAACAACCCAATTATGATAAAACCGGTCCTGCTTCCTGGTACGGAGAGGCCTTCAACCGGCGCATGACGTCCAATGGCGAGTGGTTTGACATGGACCGCCTGACGGCGGCGCATCCTACATTGCCTTTGCCGAGCTATGCCAAGGTCACCAACGTCAACAACGGCGCCACAATCATTGTCCGCATCAACGACCGGGGCCCATTTGTGGGTCTACGCATTATTGATTTATCCAAGCAATCGGCTTCGTTGCTTGGCTTTAAACGGCAGGGTACGGCGAAAGTCCGGGTGCAGTATATCGGGCCGGCTCCGCTTAACGATAATGGAACCCATCTCATGGCGATGAACCAAGAGCTGGAAAACGGCACACCGCTGCGCCAGATGATTGTGGCGGCCAGTGGCAAGCGCCGTTCGGACAATATCCAGATTGCACTGGCGGAACCCGAGCCGCTAGAGAGTTATGAAGCAGAGCCGGAGCAGACAGTTGCGCAAATCGAGCAAAGTCCTCCGAGTGCTGTGAACTATTTTGTACAGGCCGGAACTTTCGCAGATCCTGATAACGCGGAGCGGCTGCGCCGTGAGTTCGTCAATATCGGGCCGGTTCAGGTGGCTGAACTCATGGGAAATGACGGTCCAGTTTACCGCATGCGGGTAGGGCCCTTTGACAACCTGAATGATGCGCAAATTGCGCTCAATCAAGTTCATGGCTATGGCCTTCCCGATGCCCATTTGCTTGAGTCGCATCTTCAGCAGGCATCTCTGCAATAAACCTTCGCGTTGATTTTACCGTGAAAGGCCAGTAGGTTCACGCCTTCAGCGAGGTAAACTGTGAGCGGCATGAGAATCCTCTTAAGAACTATATTGTGGTTAGCCTTGCTCGCTACATCGAGCGCAGGTTTTGCACAGGAACTGCCTTTCGAAACCACGGCTCCGCGAGCAATTCTCATTGATGCCAAATCCGGCATCGTGTTCTTCGAAAAGAATGCCGATGAACTTGTCCAGCCTGCCAGCATGAGCAAGCTCATGACCATGACGCTCGTTTTCGAGGCCTTGAAGACGGGTGAACTGACCCTGGATCAGGAATTCCTGATCAGCGAAGATGCCTGGCGGCGCGGCGGTGGCGTGTCCGGCGGCTCAACCATGTATGCCAACGTCAATTCGCGTGTGCGGCTCATTGACCTGATGCGTGGATCCATGATCCAGTCGGCCAATGAAGCCTGCATTGCCATGGCCGAAGGGATAGCGGGTTCAGAACCGGAATATGCCCTCCGCATGACCAAGCGTGGACAGGAATTGGGATTAAAGAATGCGGTGTTCAAGAATGTGACCGGGCTGCCTGATCCGGAGCATTTGATGAGTGTGCGTGATCTGACAATTGTTGCCCGCCACATCATTTCGGAATTTCCTGAGTACTACAAAATTTACGGCGAACGGGAATTCACCTGGAACAATATAACGCAAAAAAATAGGAATTCGCTGCTCGTGGATTATCCCGGCGCCGATGGGATGAAAACCGGATATATCAAGGACTCGGGCTACAGCATGGTGGCCTCAGCCATACGTGATGGAAGGCGTCTTGTGCTCGTGGTCGCTGGTCTCAAGTCCATCAAAGAGCGCAATGACGAAGCGACAAGATTATTGGATTGGGGCTTCCGCCAATTCAAGACCATTGATGTCTATACTTCTGGTGACGTCGTTAGCAAGGCGCGAGTCTGGGGAGGGGCGTCGCGCTGGGTAGATTTGGTGATCAAGCAGGACCTTCGTCTGGCGTTGTCAGCGAAGGAGCAAGAGAGCATTGAAGTAAAGCTTTCCTATGCTGGCCCGCTTATTGCGCCCGTCAAAGCTGGTGACCAGATTGGCACGGTGCGGTTCATGATGGATGGAAAGGCGATTGCCGAGGTGCCCGTCGAAACCGCCAACGCCGTGGATGCTGTGGAGTCGATTTGGAGCAGGGCGATGGATAGCCTGATGATCATGGCTCTTGGCGGCTAGGATGGCGGGAATATTCGTTACCTTTGAAGGCGGCGAGGGTAGCGGCAAGTCAACCCAATTGAAATTATTGGCGGGTGCGCTGACGACGCAAGGACACCGCGTCGTTCAAACGCGCGAGCCCGGCGGAACTCCAGAGGCTGAAGCTTTGCGCACTTTGCTGGTAAGCGGTGATACAGAGCGCTGGACTGCCGAGGCTGAGGCGCTCCTGAACTATGCGGCGCGTTCATCCCATTTGCAAAAAATCATTCGACCGGCGCTGGCATCCGGACAAACGGTTCTCTGTGACCGTTTCATGGATTCCACGCGGGCCTATCAGGGCTATGCAGGCGGTTGTGATATGGGCCTGCTAGATGCTCTCGAAACTTCCATCATTGGCGATACGCGACCAAACCTCACGTTTATCTTTGACCTCGAACCAGCGGAAGGTTTGGCGCGGGCCAAAACCCGCAATGATGGTGCTGAGGACCGTTATGAACGAAAGGGGGTTGTGTTTCACCAGACCCTGCGTCGCGGGTTTTTGATGATTGCTGAAGGCGATCCGGCCCGCTGCCGGGTCATAGATGCCACAGGATCGATAGAGATTGTCGCTGAGCGGGTTCAGAAAGCCTGGGGAGACTTATTCCATGGCTGAGGAAGAGACGGACCCACGCGAAGTGGCGTCGCATCCGCGACACACAAAATTATTGCTGGGACATCTCCACGCTGAACGGCGGATGCGGCAGGCTTTCGATTCCGGTAAACTGCACCATGCCTGGATGATTTCAGGGCCAAAAGGAATTGGCAAAGCAAGCCTCGCCTATCGTTTTGCAGGTTATGTGCTGGCCGCCGCCCGATCCGTCTCGGGAGATCTGGGTATTGATCCGGATTCGCGCACGGCTCATTGGCTTGCCTCAAGGTCGCATCCGGACCTGTTTGTTCTTGAGCGCAATTGGGACAGCAAGACAAAAAAACTGAAATCCGAATTGGCGGTTGATGATGCCCGCCAGCTTTCCGAATTCTTCGGCCTCACGGCAGGGAGCGGCGGTTGGCGTGTTGCCATTATTGACGCGGCCGATGACCTCAACAACGCTTCCGCCAACGCATTGCTGAAACTCATTGAAGAACCACCGCCGAAATGCCTGCTTCTGCTGGTTTGCAATTATCCGGGACGATTGCTTCGTACCATTAGATCGCGCTGTTTGCGGATTGACTTGCTTCCGCTTTCCCAAGACGAAACGATGCGCGTGTTGACCAATTTACCCGTGGATGAGCCACTAGGCCGCGAGGCATTGGAGGTCGCCGCAAAATTGGCAGGTGGCAGCCCTGGCCGTGGCCTGGAGCTTCTGGGGTCGACTGGTGCCAAATCCTTTGCGGCATTTCAGGCTATGGGAAATATGACCTCCGCTTCGCTGGTGGAATTCGGCAACCGTTTCGGCTCGCGGACCAGTACTACTGATGATTTTGAAATATTTTTCAGCCTCCTTGAAGGCTGGACCGGGTCACAGGCGCGCAAGGCCGGAATCGCAAGCCGCGGCCACGCAATGGCCGATGCCTACGTGGCAATTGGCCATTCCATTCGGCAGACAAATGCCCTAAATCTCGATCGGCGTCAGGCTGTTATTAATGCTTTGTCGTTGATCAATGAGGCCATGAAGACGGCCTAATCCCATTTTTTGAAGTCGCGGAACTCATGTCACAGCAGAACTACCTGATTACAACGGCCATTCCCTATGCCAACGGAGCACCCCACATCGGACACGCCTATGAGCGTATTGCCACCGATGTGATGGCGCGCTTCAAGCGGCATGATGGAGCCAATGTATTCTTTGTGACCGGAATGGATGAGCATGGCCAAAAAATGCAGCAGACAGCGGCGCGCGAGGGTCTGACGCCACTTGCCCTGGCGGACCGAACTGCCTGGCAATTTGAAGAGATGGGCGATCTCCTGAATGCGCGCGCCGATGACATCGTTCGCACCACCTCGGTTCGCCATCGCGAAGCCGTGCAGGATATCTGGAAGCGCATGGCGGCCAATGGCGACATTTACCTGTCAAAATACTCCGGCTGGTATTCGGTGCGTGACGAGGCCTACTACGACGAGGATGAAATAGAAGAGCGCGAAGGCAAGAAATACTCCACCAAGACCGGCACCCCGGTTGAGTGGGTGGCCGAGGAAAGCTATTTCTTTAAACTCTCAGCCTATGCCAAGCCGCTGCTGGATTTCTATGAAGCCAATCCGGACTTCATTGTGCCGGAGAAATACAAGAATGAAATCGTTGCCTTCGTCAAACGCGGGTTGAATGACCTTTCTATCAGCCGCACGACATTTGACTGGGGCATTCCGGTTCCGGGCGATGCCAAGCATGTGATGTATGTGTGGGTCGACGCGCTCACAAATTATATTACGGCCACGGGATATCCGGATGGGAAAGCCGGGAGGGCAAAGTTCTGGCCGGCATCCGCCCATGTGATTGGCAAGGACATCACGCGCTTTCATGCAATTTACTGGCCGGCGTTTTTGATGTCAGCAAAGCTGCCTCTGCCGAAGCAGATTGTAGTGCATGGATTCCTGTTCAGCCGCGGCGAAAAGATGTCGAAGTCGGTTGGCAACGTGGTGGCACCGGCTAGTCTCGTTGCACAATACGGCGTTGATCCCCTGCGTTATTTTTTTATGCGCGAAGTGCCCTTTGGGCAGGACGGCAATTACAGCCACGAAGCCATCGTGGCACGGATGAATGCTGACCTTTCCAACGACCTCGGCAACCTGGCGCAGCGCTCGCTTTCGATGATTGCGAAGAATTGCGGGGGTAAGGTTCCCGCTTGCGGGCCATTGACGGATACCGACACGGAAATTCTTGGCAGTGCCGATGGGTTACTCGCCGAAGTTCGTTTGCATCACGAGGCCTTCGCGATCAGCCGTGCTCTGGATACAATCTGGAAAGTGGTGGCCGATACCAACCGCTATTTCGCAAGCCAGGAACCCTGGGCGCTGAAGAAAACTGACCTCTCAAGGATGGAGACGGTGCTTTATGTGACGGCGGAAGTTTTGCGCATTGTTGGCATTCTCATTCAGCCCTATGTGCCGCAATCGGCAGCGAAGCTTCTCGATCTCCTTGGCGTGGCCGAGCGCAGATTTGCTGATTTGCCAAAGCGGCTTGTTTCTGGAGGCGCGTTACCTGCGCCAGCACCCATTTTCCCGCGCTATGTGGAGGAGGGGGAAGCCCCCACAAAGAGTTGAGCTTTCTTGTTGTCGATAGTCATTGCCATCTTGATTTTGAGGGCCTGACGGAAAGATTGCCGGAGGTTTTGGCAAACGCTGACGCAGTTGGCGTCGGCCTTGTGGTTTCAATCAGCACGCGGGTGCGGAAATTTGAACAGTTGCTTCGTATTGCCGAGGAAAACGCCAATGTTTTCTGTACCGTAGGAACCCATCCTCATAACGCGCATGAGGAGCTGGATGTAACTGTTGCCGAGCTTGTTGAACTTGCCAAGCACCCCAAGGTGGTCGGCATCGGCGAGGCGGGGCTGGACTATCATTATGACTTGAGCCCGCGCGCAGCTCAGGAGCAGGGTTTCCGCTCCCATATTGCGGCCGCGCGGGCGACTGGCCTGCCTCTGGTTATCCATGCACGCGAGGCCGATGCCGATATCGCCAATATTCTGGAGGAGGAGATGAAGAACGGCGCGTTCAAACCGTTGCTCCATTGTTTCACGTCCTCAATGGAGCTTGCCCAGCGGGGACTAGCAATTGGGGCCTATGTTTCATTCTCCGGCATTCTTACCTACAAGAGTGCCGAAAATCTGCGGGTTGTAGCGGCAGCGGTGCCGATGGACCGCCTGCTGGTGGAAACGGATTCGCCCTATCTGGCGCCCGTTCCGCATCGCGGTAAATCCAACGAACCCGCTTTTGTCGTTAAGACATTGGAACAATTGGCAGCGGTTAAGGGTGTCGCGGCAGACGTCATGGCCAAGGCGACGAATGATAATTTCTTCCGACTGTTTTCCAAGGTGCCACGGCCGGAACGGTTTGCATGACGATCACGCTTACCATTTTGGGCTGTGGCTCATCGGGGGGCGTGCCGCGCATTGGCGGCGATTGGGGCCTGTGCGACCCCACCAACCCCAAGAACCGGCGCCGGCGCTGTTCGGTCATGCTGGAGAAAACCGAAGCTTCCGGCACAACGCGCATCCTGATCGACACGTCGCCGGATTTGCGCGAGCAGATGCTGAGCGCGAATGTGGGGGAAATCGATGGGGTTTGGTTCACCCATGAGCATGCCGATCACACTCATGGCATTGATGAATTGCGGGGTTTCTATTTGCGCCAGCGCCGGCTTGTGCCGATCTGGGCCGATGACCCGACAATGGCCATGCTGAAGAACCGGTTTACCTATTGTTTCCAAACTCTTGCAGGTAGTGGCTATCCCCCGATACTGTTGCCAAACCTGATCCAGGCGGGGCGGGAGGTAGCAACGACAGGGGCAGGGGGTACAATTTCAGCGATGCCATTCCTGGTGCACCACGGCAATCTGGATGTACTCGGATTTCGGATCGGAAACACTGCTTACACGCCTGACCTTAATGGCATTCCCGATGCAAGTGCTGCTTATCTTTCCAACCTTGATCTCTGGATTGTTGATGCCTTGAAGCGTGATCCCCATGGCAGCCATTTCTGCCTCGACGATACCTTGCGGGCAATTGAAATCTACAAGCCGCGCCGGGCGCTTTTGACCAACATGCATAACGACATGGATTATGATACGCTGCGGGCAGAGCTTCCTGCGGGCGTAGAACCGGCCTATGACGGGCATAAACTGTTGCTGTGATTCCTGGAGACCTTTGAGATGAACAAGAAAATTATTGCCGCGCTGAGTGCTTTGACCATGTTTTCAAGCTCGGCTTTGGCGCAGGGGACCTGCGATGCGGGCAAGCTTTCAGCCTTGATTGATACCTATGCGGGCAGTCCCTTCAGCGCCCGGACCTGGCGCGTGTTGAACGGCCTTGGCGATCCAATGATTGAACCTTCCAGCAGCGGTTCGGATACATGGGTCAATCAGGACAATTGGAAGAAGCTTGTCGCCGGGATCTTGCCAGCGGGCCAGGCAATACCGGAAGTGGGTTATGATTGCCGCATTGGTTATCCGCTACAGGTCTTGCAGAGCCGCGTTGCAGCTTTGGGGAAAGAAAACCCCTATGTGCTGCAGTGGCTGAAGGTGCAGGAAAAAGTTCTGCAGGTTTGCAGCAATCCGGGTGCGACCGATACTGCGCTGCCGGAACCGATGGAAGTTGATCCCGCACATCCCACGATGCAGACTGACGACCGGGCCTATCAGGAGGCCACGGTTGCATTCTATGCAGACAAGCCGAAGGCCATTAAATTATTTCGTGCCATTGCCAGTACGGACTCTCCGCACAAGGCCGCGGCGCGCTATAACATTGCTAATCTCCTGGCGAATTCGAAAGACGTTGTCGCAGCCCGGGCCGAAGCGAATGCAATTCTGGGTGATCCCGCACTTTCTTCAGTGCATGGCATTACGCAGGAGCTTCTTGGCTACTTCGCAAATCTTGAAGATACACCCGCGGGCTGGACCGCGCTGATCGATGATTCAGTGAAAGTCACTGCGGCGCCGACGAAGGATATTCTGGCCTCGGACAAATTGAAGGCTGACTATGGCCGGGCCCTGAATGATATCGACTATGCCGGTATTCGCGGCAAGCGTGATGACTGGTGGCTGACGGGAACCTTGCCTGCCGATGCGACAATCTCGAAGGCGATTTTTGACGCTTCGCGCAAATATCCCATCGCCCTGTGGATGATGGCTGGCCAGACAGTTCAAGAGAACTATGACCGAGCGCCATGGTCGCTGGTTGGTGACAAGTGGCAGGCCTGGACTGCAAGCTATCTGGATCAGGCTCTGGCTGTCACACCCAGTGGCGCACAGATGCCGGCCTTGCCGAGAGATGTACTGGACAGCCTCAGGGCGAAACCAGATGATGCAACCCGCGAAGTGCTTTGGGCAAAGGCCCATGCCGCTTTAGATGCGGCGCAAAAGTCTTGCGGTGAATCTGCGGAAACCGCGGCCCTCGGCACCTATTTGGCGCAAGCCGTTCGGGTATCGGCTGCGACGGAGCATTTTGACGAGATCTATACTGAGTTGGGCAAAATGCCATTCAAAACGTCGTCGCACTATTACGGCGTGGTTCAGAAACTTGGCGGGTTTATCCTGGGGCAGGGACAGGCCGAGGAAGGCCGCAAGATGCGGGACAAGTTGCTGACGCCAGAATTCCTGGCGGCAATTCCCGCCAGCATGACGCCCAGTGTGACTGACAGGCTTGCGGAATTCATGGGCTGGGTGGCTGAGGATGAGGCCCATTGGAAGGCCGCCTTGGCGCTCCACAGCCAGAAAACTGTCAATCCCATCCTGAATTTTCTGCCTGCCAAAACTCTATGGACACTCGTAGATGACCCCATGTTTTCAAGTGATCAGAAGGCATTGCTGGCGCGTGCTGCGTGGACCAGAGTATATGCCCGAGGCGGAACTTCAACTGCCAACGAAACTGACAAACTTTATGCGGCCAATCCGAAGCTCAAGGAGACGGCTGACAAGATTGCCACCGAGTTTCCAAAACTCAGCGTCGAGAGGCAGCGCCTGTTAACCGTATTGCGCAATCCGCGGTTTGGCATTCTCGTGAACGCGCCTGATCTCTGGTCGTCACTTGATGTTGCTCCCGATGACTTTACCGATGTGAGTTCCGGCGACCGCAATGACAGGAACTGGTGGTGTCCGCTTGAAACCGACCGGCAACTCGCCGGGCTTCGCAATGCCTTCAACTATGGATCTGGGATCGATTCCGTTGATGAATATGCCAAGGGTGACTTGACCCAGGTATTTGACCAAGCGGTTCGTGATGGTCTTGACAAAAAGCGCGAGGCCTTGCTGAAGCAGCATCCCATGGTCAAGGCTGTAAACTGGAAGGAGGTTGCCGCGTTGTCAAACATGCCAAGTGCGCCGCGCCTGCTGACCCAGTCAGCCATACGCTGGGGCAAGGCCAGCAATGGCGACGATGGGGCTCCAGAGGCCTTGGCACTGGCTGTCAGGACAACGCGCTATGGCTGCTCCTGGCATGGCCGCCATGGGGTTTATTCCAAGCCCGCCCAGCAGCTGTTGAATACCAAGTTTCAGGACACGAGTTGGGCCAAGCAGACGCGATACTGGTTTGATTGCCAGCGCATGGAATGGGACAAGGACTACAACAAGGTTGCGGTCTGCGATGCCAAGACCTGGCCCAAGCAGGCACTGGCTAGATAAGGTTGGGTCCGAGGTGTTTGACGTAAGCAATTGATGGGGGAGATTTTTCTCCCTCATACGCATATCAAAATATTCCATAATATATATTATGCGAATTAGTGACGTGGAGTGACATGACGACTGATCCCGCCCAAATGGACCCTCGCCGTCTTGAAACCCTTCGCGCCATCATGAAGGCCTTGCGTACGCCGGTGACCGGCTGCCCGTGGGATCTGGAGCAAAATTTTGCGACCATAGCGCCCTACACAATCGAGGAAGCCTATGAGGTGCAGGACGCGATTACGCGCGGCAATCGTGCCGAGATTTGCCAGGAGCTTGGCGACCTTTTGCTGCAGGCGGTTTATCACGCACAGATGGCCGATGAGGAAGGCGCATTTACTTTTGATGATGTGCTGGAGGCGATCAATACCAAGATGGTGCGCCGGCATCCCCATGTGTTCGGTGATGAAGCGGCAAAGTCTGCCAACCTCGCCAAGAGCTTTTGGGAGGACATGAAGGCCAAGGAACGTGTGGAGAAGCCGCCAGAGGGATTGCTGTCGTCGGTACCTCTTGCCCTGCCCGGACTGACCCGCGCCCTGAAGCTGCAAGCCAAGGCCGCGAAGGTCGGCTTTGACTGGCCAAGCGTTGAAAATGTTTACGCGAAAATCTCCGAGGAAATTGCAGAATTTCGTGCTGCGCCGGATGCAAACAAAGCTTCCGAGTTTGGGGACCTGATGTTTGCGCTGGCCAACGTGGCGCGCCACCTCGGCATTGATCCCGAGGAAGCACTTCGTGCCACCAACGCCAAGTTTGAGAAGCGCTTTCGCCACATTGAGCTTGAATTGGAGAAGCGCGGCAAACAACCGAAGGATTCCACTTTGGAAGAAATGGATGCCCTGTGGGATGCGGCGAAAGAGCTTGAGAACGGATTGGGTTAAGCCTTGGCCTTCATGTTCTTGCCGAATTTTGCCTGGGCCTGCCCTGCCGTATCGGCATCAAACCTGACGGACAGTTTGGTGCGACCATCTGCAAGGGACTTGCGAGCCATAACTTCGCCGCGCTGGTGCAACCATGCAATGCCTTTGCCGTCAGAGGCATCAACGGTAATCTCGAAAATGGTGCTTTTTTTGGCAAGGCGTTTTTCGACCTTGGCCAGGAGCTCATCGATACCCTGTCCATCAATTGAAGAGACCAATACACAATCGTCGCGGCGCTGGGCTTGGGCTTCGCGTGTTGCAAGGGCCAATGGATCCAGGAGATCGGCCTTGTTCCACACTTCAATAATTTGGCTGCGGCGATCCTCATGGATGCCAAGCTCTTCCAGAACCAGGCTCACGTCATGGCTCTGGGCTTCGGTTTCATCGTGGCTGACATCGCGCACATGAAGGATAATATCCGCGGCCAGCACCTCCTCCAGAGTTGCGCGGAATGAGGCGATCAAGGTGGTCGGAAGTTCCGAAATAAAACCAACCGTGTCCGAGAGGATAATTTTCCGGCCGCTGGGTAACGCAAGATTTCTCATTGTTGGGTCAAGTGTTGCGAAGAGCAAATCCTTGGCCAGGACATTTGCTGAGGTCAGCTTGTTGAAGAGCGTGGATTTTCCGGCGTTGGTGTAACCCACCAAAGCAACAATCGGATAGGGCACGCGCTCCCTGCCCTTGCGGTGCAGATCGCGGGTTTTGACAACGGTTTCAAGGTCGCCCTTGATTTTGGAAATGCGTTCCTGAATGAGCCTGCGGTCCATTTCGAGTTGGCTTTCACCGGGGCCACCGATGAAACCGAAGCCGCCGCGCTGGCGTTCCAAATGGGTCCAGGAGCGCACCAGCCGGCCTTTCTGGTAATTCAGGTGGGCCAGTTCAACCTGCAGGATGCCCTCTTTGGTGCTGGCCCGGCGACCGAAAATTTCCAGAATGAGCCCGGTGCGATCCAGCACCTTGGCTTTCCACTCGGTTTCCAAGTTGCGCTGCTGAACCGGAGAAAGTTGCGCGTTGACCACCACAAGCTCCGCTTCCGCTTCGGCCACGCGTTTGGCTATTTCTTCTACTTTGCCAGAACCAATGAAGGTCGCCGGCTTGGGAGCCGCCAGGGAAGCAACGAGCGTATCAATAATATCAAGATCGATGGCCTCGGCCAAACCAATGGCTTCCGCCAGTTTGCTTAGCGCATCCCGGTCAGTTACCTTGGCTTCAGCGCGGCTTTTCCGCTCAACGTGGACAACAACTGCTCGCGTGAGTTCGGGGCCTTCAATCTGGAAATCTACACCGGCACCTGATTTCGCGTGTTTTCTTGAGTTCACGCCCCGCCGCTTTCTTCGTCAAACAGGGTTATCGGCCCGCCCGGCATGATGGTCGAGATGGCGTGCTTGTAAACCAATTGCGACATGCCATCCCGGCGCAGCAAGAGGCAGAAGTTGTCGAACCATGTGACAATGCCCTGCAGTTTCACGCCATTGACGAGGAAAACTGTTACGGGAACTTTCTGCTTACGAACATGATTTAAAAAGGTATCTTGCAGGTTTTGCGGTTTTTCTTGTGCCATTTTCTTTTCTCTGTTTTTGGAGGCCAACGCTTATTCACCCTAAATTCAACTTATCACATAATATAAAACCGGCCAAACGGCTAGGTTGCATCCTCATCACCCTTGCCAATCAGGCCCAAAAGCTTGATTTTGCGATGCAGGGCCGAGCGCTCCATGCCGATGAATACGGAAGTTCTCGAGATATTTCCACCAAAGCGCGAAAGCTGGGCTGCCACATAATCACGCTCAAAGGCTTCCCTTGCCTCGCGCAGCGGCAAGGTTAAGAGATGCTCTCCTGAAAACATGCCACCTTGCCCACTTGTGGTTCCAACATCCGAAGGCAGCATTGCCGCGGTGATCTCGCTTTGCGGATCGCCACTCGCCAAAATCATGATGCGCTCAACATTGTTCTTGAGTTCACGCACATTGCCTGTCCAGTCGCGCGTCTGCAGTACGGCAATGGCGTCATTGGCTATCCGGCGCAAAGGCTGACCCGCGACAGCGGAATAGGTCCGGGCAAAATAGTCGATCAGTTCGGGAATGTCTTCGCGCCTTTCGCCAAGGCTCGGAACACGCACCGGCACAACGCCCAGGCGATGGTAGAGGTCTTCCCTGAACTTGTTATCGGCAATCAGGTGCACGAGATCGCGGCTGGTGGAAGATACGATGCGGACATCGACACGCACTTTCTTGGCCCCGCCCACACGCTGAAATGTCTGGTCAAGAAGTACACGCAAGACTTTGCCCTGTGTAACCAGCGGCATGTCAGCCACCTCATCGATGAACAGGGTTCCGCCATGGGCTTCTTCCAGGGCCCCTACCCTTTGTTCAATGCCGGGTGCGGCCTCAATGCCGAACAATTCTTCTTCCATGCGCTCTGGCGCCATTGTGGCGGCACTCAAGGTCACAAAGGGACCATCTGCCCGACCCGAAAGGGCATGAAGCATGCGCGCCGTAAGCTCCTTGCCAGTGCCCATGTCGCCACTGATCAGAACGCGGCTGTTTGCCGGGGCAATTTTTTTCAGAAGCTGGCGCAATTGGCGCATGGCAACGGATGAACCGTGTAACTCAGAATCAGCACCTGCACGGCCCTTCAGCGACTCGTTCTCGCGCTTCAAGCGGCTGGTTTCAAGCGCCCGCCCCACAACCAGCAACAACCTGTCGGCGTTGAAAGGTTTCTCGATGTACTCGTAAGCGCCGCGCTTGATTGCAGCGACTGCCGTTTCGATATTGCCATGACCTGAAATGATGACAACGGGAACGTCCTGATGCTGTTCCTTGATAACTTGCAGGAGATCAAGTCCATCCAGCTTGGAACCCTGCAACCAGATATCCAGAATGATCAATGAAGGACGGCGCTGATTGACTTCGGTCAGTGCGGCATCGCTGTTATGGGCGAGACGGGTTTCGTATCCCTCATCCTGCAGAATACCGGCGATCAATTCGCGAATGTCGGCTTCATCATCAACAATTAAAACGTCAGCAGCCATTACTTTACTCACTCAAGCAGAAACTAAAAGTGGTTCGGGGATACGTGAGAATTCCAGCGTCACTTGTGCTCCTGCGCCGGAGGGTGCGTCTTGCAATCTAAGGCGGCCGCCGTGTTCTTCCATGATACGTTTTACAATTGCCAAGCCAAGGCCCGTACCCTTCTCGCGCGTGGTCATATAGGGTTCGGCCAGGCGATTGCGATTTTCCTTTGGCAACCCTACACCATTGTCAGTCACACGTATGAAGGGGATCCCATGCTCTATGCCCGCCTCAACGACTACGTGGCCTTTTTCGAGATTGTCTTTATGATCCCGTCCGTCAATTGCTTCACTGGCATTCTTTACAAGGTTGGTGACAGCCTGTGTAACCAGGCGACGATCAAACATGAATATGAAATCTGCCTTGCTAACATCAATGTCAATAACAATGTCGCTGGTTGAGACGCGCTGAAGCATGGTTGCATCTTTTATGACTTCGGCGAAATTCATCAATTCCGGAGCAGCTTTTGGCATGCGGGCAAAAGAGGAGAACTCATCAACCATGCGGCCGATGTCACCTACCTGGCGAATGATTGTGTCGGTGCATTGCTCAAACACTTGCCGGTCAGAATGAATTTGCTTGCTGTATTTGCGTTTCAGGCGTTCCGCAGAAAGCTGGATCGGCGTAAGCGGGTTTTTGATTTCGTGGGCAATGCGGCGTGCAATGTCGGCCCAGGCCGTGTTGCGCTGGGCTGAAACAAGATCGGTAATATCATCAAAAGTGAGAACAAACCCATGTTGGGCAATGTCCGATGACTCGGTGGTAATGCGGGCCACAAAGCTCAGATCACGGCCATGTATTTGCATATCAACCTGGCCCTCTGCAAATCCAGAGGGGCGCGCCTTTGCCTGTTCAAAGAGAGCGGAAAATTCCGGGAGCGCGGTACTAAAGGGGTGACTTAGCAAGTCCTGCTCGGGTGCGCCCAGGAGCTGCAAGGCAGAACGGTTGGTGAGCGATATTTTGTCATTGGGGTCAACGCCAATAACGCCAGCACTCACGCCTGCCAGCATCGCTTCGGTAAAACGCCGCCGCTGGTCAAGCTGATCGTTCGTCTTAAGCAGCTCGTCCTGATGCTGGGCCACCTGGTCAGTCATAAAATTGAAAGTCCGGGCCAACGTTTCCAGATCACCGATGCCTTCGACCGTGCTGACTTTAGCGGCAAAATCACCCTGCGCCACGCGCCGCGATGCATCCAAAATGCGCACGATCGGCGCCACCAACCGGTCCGAAAACCACAGGCCAATCCACATTGCAGCGAGGAGGAATACAAAGGCTACGACAGCATACATCATGCCAAAGGTGAGCTGCACGCCCGTACGCTGATTCAAAAGCCTGTCATATTCCGCCTTGGCTTCGCGGGTTTTGGTGAGTTGCCCGATAACCGTCGGAGAAATGAACCGGTAGACATAGAAATAATGTGTTGGAAAACTCTGCAGCTTGATGAGGGCCCGCACAAGATTGCCGCCTTCACCGGGCGGGATCAGCACAAGATTGCCCTTGTCGGCGAGGGCAATCATTTCCGGTGACGGAGCCAGGAATTTGACCCGGTCACTCGCTGTGACGTTGACATCAATGCGTTTCTGGCTTTGATCAAAGACAAATGCACCGGCAAGTCCACGAAGGGCCGCATGCCTGGCAACCCGGCGCACAAAGGCAGCGCGATCTGTATCAAAGAGAGGTTTTTGCTGGTTGAGGTCGGCTGAGATATTGGCAACGTCAGCGCGGGTGGCTTCTGCTGTATTCTTGATATATTCTTCAGCAACCGTTACGGCGGAATTGACGATAGCCTGGGTACGCTGCGAAAACCACGTATCCAGTCCCCTGCTCAGCGTCACGAAAGCAAATACGGCGACAATAATCGCGGGCACCACGGCAATCAGACTGAATAGTGATATAAGGCGTATGTGAAGCCCTGCGCCTGCTGTACCTTTGCGGCGTTCCCGCAGAAGAAACAGCACCTGTCCGCCAATCATGGCCGCCATGATGACAACCAAGACTGTATTCAGCAGAAGGAGTGCAGTGGTTACCTCCTTTGTTGGTATAATTGGCGTCAGGCCGGTCAAAATGGCAAAGGTCGTCAGACCGCTGACGATACCCAGCACAACCAGGCCAAAGCCTGCCCAGCCCGTCAGGCGGCGAAGTTTGCTGGAAATGCGATGTTCACTCTTTTCGGTCATGGCCACTGATTCACCACTACTGTTGCCTGAAATCAACAGTAATAGTGGCGGATTTGCGACAGTAATGGTTAATGCAGCCCGCGAATGCTCTTAATGTTCCGGCCGCGCAGTTTGGTCCGGAGTGTATTGCGGTTAATGCCGAGCAAATCAGCAGCGCGGAGCTGATTGCCGTTGGTGGCGGCGAGGCTGGCACGCAATAGGGGCGGCTCAATTTCTGCAAGCATGCGCTCATAGAGCCCGGCAGGTGGCAAGTTGGAACCGAACGAGGCAAAATATTCGGCAAGGTAGTTTTCGAAAAATTCCGCGGGCTTGTCAAAATCAATTGTCTGGTTGTTTGACTGTTTCATGGGCGGCGAAGTCGCCAATTCCCGGGTAACGGAACCCGCGGTTATCGTGTCGTCGCTTTCCATGGCCATCAATCTCTTGATGAGATTTTCAAGCTCGCGAACATTTCCCGGCCAACGATAGGATTGTAACGCAGCAACTGCGTCCTGCGAGATCTCCTTGCGCGGCAGGCCTTCGGTGGAGGCGCGCTCGAGAAAATGGCGAGTGAGATCAGGCAGGTCCTCAAGACGCTCGCGCAAGGCAGGAATTTGCAATGGAACAACATTCAGGCGGAAGAACAAATCCTCACGGAATTGCCCCTGCGTAATGAGCTGTCGCAGGTCCCGGTGCGTGGCGGCAATGATGCGCACGTTAGTCTTAATCGGCGATACTCCGCCCACGGACGTATATTCGCTTTGCTGGAGTACACGCAACAGGCGGGTTTGCGCTTCCAAGGGCATATCACCGATTTCGTCGAGGAACAGGGTGCCTCCCTCGGCCTGCTCAAAACGGCCTGCCATGCGGGACGTGGCACCCGTGAAAGCCCCCTTCTCATGGCCAAAAAGTTCGGATTCAATGAGTTCGCGTGGAATTGCCGCCATGTTGACGGCAACGAAGGCGCCTTTGCGGCGGCGGCCATAATCATGAAGGGCACGGGCCACGAGTTCCTTGCCAGTGCCTGACTCGCCAACGATCATGACCGTCAAGTCAGTTTGTGTGAGGCGGGCGATGATGCGGTAAATATCCTGCATGGCCGGAGAACGGCCCACGATGGGAAGATTTTCAGAAGCGGATTGAGCTCTTGTCTGTGAAACCGTCGGTTTTGACGATTGCTCAAGGGCGCGGCCGACCGTTTGCACGAGCGCGCTGAGGTCAAATGGCTTTGGCAAATAATCATAGGCGCCCCGTTCTGCTGCGGTGATGGCCGTCATGATGGTGTTTTGCGCGCTCATGACGATAACCGGCAGATTGGGCCGCAGTTTTTTTATGCGGGGGATCACGTCAAAGGCGTTTTCATCGGGCAAGACCACGTCGGTCAAAACAGCATCGCCCTGCCCCTCGGAAACCCAACGCCACAGGGCGGTTGCGGTTGCAGTTGAGCGCACACTGTAGCCGGCGCGGTTCAGAGCCTGGGTTAGGACCGTGCGGATGGCACTGTCGTCGTCGGCCAGGAGAATTGTTTTAGCGCTCACCAGTTCTTACCTTTTGATTCCAATTTATCTTCACTCTGCTGACGCAGCATGGGCAGCAACACGCGAAATGTTGTGCCACGTTCGCGGGAAATACATTCAACAACGCCGCCATGATCGCGGACAATTTTTGCAACGAGGGCGAGGCCAAGGCCCCTGCCCTGGGGTTTTGTCGTGACGAAGGCATCAAAAATATGGGGCCTTAGATCTTCACTGATGCCGGGACCAGTATCGTGAATGCAGACCTCAAAAGGCAACGAAACACGTTCGTTGCAGCCCGGAACACTGAGTTTTACACCGGGACGAAATGCTGTGGTCAGGGTAATTTCACCAGTTGCACCCGATGCGATGATGGATTCGGCCGCATTTTTTGCGAGGTTCAGAAATACCTGAACCAATTGATCCTGATTGCCGAGTATGGACGGAAGGGAAGGATCATATTCTTCGCGAATGGTAATGGCATTTGGCATTCCAGCGGTGGTTAACTGCTTTACGCGATCCAGCACCACGTGAATGTTGACGGGCTTTCGGTCCAGGGGCCGTTCATCGGAAAAAACCTCCATCTGATCAACGAGGTCCCTGATGCGGTCGGTTTCTTCGCAAATCAGTTTTGCCAGGGCGCGATCGTTATTTTCCAAAACGGGTTCCAGCAATTGCGCGGCACCCCTGATGCCCGACAATGGATTTTTGATTTCATGGGCCAGCATTGCGGCCATGCCGGATACGGAGCGGGCAGCGCCCCGGTGGGTAAGCTGCAGATCAAATTTCTGCGCCATGGAACGGCGGAGAAACGTGAGCACGACAAAACGGGGATCATCATTCACCAGCGCAGTTTGCAAATCGACTATGCGTTCACCCCCCATGCGCGGGGTGCCGACACCGACGGAGTATTCATTCATAACACCTGCCGATTGTCGAACCTGGTTGACAACTTCCAGCACCGGACTTGAAAATGGCATGGCGTCTTCAAGCTTATGGCGGGCCAGAACCGTGGATGAGGCCTGGAAGAAATCTTCTGCAGCACTGTTGGCAAAGCAGATGACGTCGTTCTCATCGACGACCAGTATGGGGTTTGGAAGCGCATCAAAAATTGCCCGCAAGGGCGGCAATTTCGTCATGGCGATGGCAGCAGACTCCATCATGCGGCCTCGGCTTCACGGATATCAAGGGAGCCGTAGAGTTGAACGATTGTGCGGGACACATGGGCGTTGTCACGCGAAGTCAATATGCGTTGACGCCAGAGGGCGGCGCCCTGGGGCGAAAGAAGTTTACGCTCCTCAAGGCGCGCGATGGTCCAGCCAATGTGTTTACGGGCCGTCCGGTTGCCAAGTTCTGCACCATAATTTTCAAGAATTTGCTGATGATGACGGATAACGATAGTCATTTCAGTGTGGAGCGAGGGTTCTTCAATGCCCGAACCCGCATCCAGCTGGTTGGCGATTACCCCCGGCCACCAGGGCCTGCCATAGGCGCCACGGCCAATCATGACGCCATCGGCCTGGGATTGCGCCAACATGGCGCGGGCATCGGCCACGGAAGTTCCATCACCGTTTGCAATCAGGGGAATGCCGATGGCTTCCTTGACAGCGCGTATGGCGCTCCAATCAGCCTTGCCAC
This sequence comes from uncultured Aestuariivirga sp., assembly GCA_964486305.1. Lineage (GTDB taxonomy): Bacteria > Pseudomonadota > Alphaproteobacteria > Rhizobiales > Aestuariivirgaceae > Aestuariivirga. Next base: position 15,816 of record CAZAMS010000223.1, on the reverse strand, counting down.
CATAGAACTGGCAGCGGGTTCGTCCGTGTACGGTAATCATCTGAACGCCAGAAGCTTCGGCGCGGCGGGCGAGTTCCGGTGCGTTGATTGAGCCGGCATCCCATCCGAGGCGCATCTTGAGCGTGACGGGAACCCTGGCTGTCTGCACGACGGCGTCGATCAGGGTCAGGGCATGGTCGAGATCGCGCATGAGGGCTGAGCCCGACAGGCCTCCAGTCACTTGCCTTGCCGGGCAGCCCATGTTGACATCAATGATATCCGCGCCCAGGTCCTGGGCCACCTTGGTTCCCTCGGTCATCCAGCGCGCCTCGCGCCCAGCAAGCTGAATGACGAAGGGCTTCAGTTTTTCAGCCCCCCTGGCGCGGCGCACCATATCTGGTCGGGCGCGCACCAGTTCCTCACTGGCCACCATTTCGGACACGACCAGTCCTGCCCCATGCGTGTGGGCAACGGCGCGAAAAGGTTCATCCGTGACGCCTGATAGTGGTGCCAGGAAAACCCGATTGCGGGTTTTGATGGGGCCGATATGAATGCTCATTTTTTTATCACATGGTTTTCTAGCATATTTTCTGAGCAGAATAGGCCTATGTTGCACCGCGTCAAGACCATTTATTGCCCCACCTTAACGGGACTGCTAGACGAAAATTATGTCGGTTGCAGTTGTCATTGTCGCTGGGGGAGCGGGTTTTCGCGCAGGCGGCGAACTGCCCAAGCAATATCAACTCATTGGCGGCAGGCCGGTGATCTGGTGGACGCTGAAGGCTTTTGTCGATCATCCGGGGGTTTCGCATGTGCAAACTGTGATCGGGGTGGACCATGGCCACTTGTTTGCGGAGGCTATTGCTGGCTTGGAAATTGCGCCGCCGGTTATTGGCGGGGACACACGGCAGGATTCGTGCCGCATTGGCATTGCGGCGTGTGAAAACATGGGAACTCAAAAGGTTTTGATTCATGATGCGGCGCGCCCCTTTGTTTCGGCGGAGCTGATCAGCCACATCATTGCCGAGCTTGATCGGTCGGAAGGTGTCATTCCGGGGCTGCCCGTTGCTGACACAATGAAACTTGCTCCCGGTGGCCTCGTTGAACGCACCGTCGATCGGCAGGGGCTTTGGGCGGTGCAGACGCCGCAGGGATTCGACTTCAAGGCCATACTGGCCGCCCATGAAAAGGCCCATGACCAAGATTTGGGTGGCTTCACGGATGATGCGGCTGTGGCGGAAAAATTTGGTATCAAGATACGGGTGATAGCCGGACATGCAGAAAACCGAAAGCTGACGACGGCGGAGGATATTCGTGAAGCAGATCAGTTCCTGATCGCAAAAGCCAATTCGGAACGGCCGGATGTGCGCGTCGGGCAAGGTATTGATTTTCATGAATTTGAAGCTGGCGATGGTGTAGTGCTCTTTGGCGTGAAAATTCCTCATGACAAAAAACTTAAAGGCCATTCCGACGCGGATGCGGCCATGCATGCGCTGACCGATGCGATTCTCGGTGCCCTTGGCGAAGGTGATATCGGGACATTTTTTCCACCGGGCGATGCGCTGTGGAAAGGCGTTTCATCTTCGATATTTCTGCGGAAGGCCATTGATCTCCTGACTGCGCGCAACGGCATCATTGCCAATGTGGACATTACCATTTTGGCGGAAGCGCCGCGCGTGGGTCCCCATATCGCTGCAATGAAAGTCGTGCTTTCTCCCCTGCTCCATATTTCTCCGGATCGTATTGCCGTTAAAGCGACGACCACTGAGAAGCTCGGTGCGATTGGCAGGCGGGAAGGCCTGGCGGCATTTGCAACAGCAACGGTGCGCTTGCCATGACTTTGGAACTGAGAGCCGCGACGCTGCTGGAAACATGCCGATTGCAAGGCTTCAAGATTGCTACGGCTGAAAGCTGCACCGGTGGCATGCTTGCCGCCTTGCTTACTTCAGTGCCCGGATCGTCCGACGTTTTCGATTGCAGTTTTGTGACTTACTCAAACGAAGCCAAGAAAAGAATGCTCGGTGTTTCCCATGAACTCATCGCTGATTACGGTGCGGTGAGCCGCGAGTGCTCATTGGCCATGGCCCATGGGGCCATTCGTGAATCTGCCGCCACGCTTGCCGTTTCAATCACCGGCGTAGCGGGCCCCGGAGGCGGAACGGCTGCAAAGCCTGTGGGACTGGTTCATTTTGCCTGTGCCCAACGAAATGGCGCGACACGGCACCGGGAAGAAAGGTTTGGCGACATTGGACGTGCGGGCGTTCGCACAGCATCTCTGGAAGTTGCACTGGAACTTCTAGAAGCTCAAGTATTGTAGAGTTTCTCGGCACGGGCTTCAAACGCACCCATGACTTTTTTTGCCGCGTGGTCAAACATGCCGCTCAGCAGCATCTGCAACAGGTGGCTCTTCATTTCGTAGTCCACGGCAAATGTAATGTCAGACTTGTTGTCCTCGACGGCTGTTATCTGCCATGAAGAGATAAGCTTCTTTACTGCATTGCCTGACGAAACTGCATTCACGGAAAGATTTGCAAGGCTTGTTTCCACCTGGCTGGAGAACGACTCGTGTATGCCCATTTTCCTGTAGCCAATGACGAGATCAGCACTAAAGCTCTCGTATTCATCAACGGCCGGCTTGCGATTGCGCACGGTTGAACGTTCAACAAGCGGCAGGAATTCCTTGTAACTCCCTACATCGGCAACGACTCTGAAAATCTGGTGCGGCTTAAAGTTCACGCGGCGGGTGGCGGTAAATCTCGGCAATTCATCAGTGTCCGGAATGTTTGGCCCGAGCCGCACGCAGCCTGGCGAAATCATCGCCCGCATGGTGGGACGAACGGGTAAGCGGCGAGGAGGCAACCATCAGGAAGCCCTTGGCATAGGCCAGGGTTTCATAGGCCTTGAATTCATCGGGGGTGACAAAGCGGTCAATGGCGGCGTGTTTGCGGGTGGGTTGCAGGTATTGGCCAATGGTGATGAAATCAATATTGGCGGAGCGCATGTCGTCCATGACCTGCATCACTTGCTCGCGCGTTTCGCCAAGGCCAACCATAATGCCGGACTTGGTGAACATCATGGGGTCCAGTTCCTTCACGCGCTGCAACAGGCGCAGCGAATGGAAATAGCGCGCGCCGGGGCGAATTTTCAGATAGAGGGCGGGAACGGTTTCGAGATTGTGATTGAACACATCGGGTCGGGCTTCGACGACTTGCTCTAGCGCACCTTCTTTTTTCAGGAAATCAGGGGTTAGAACTTCGATTGTTGTGGTTGGAGTTGCAGCACGGGTTGCACGAATGACCCGCGCAAAATGGGCCGCACCGCCATCATCCAGATCATCGCGGTCAACGGATGTAATGACAGCGTGGGCCAGACCCATGCGGCAAATGGCGTCGGCCACTCGTTCAGGCTCATCCTGCTCCAGCGCCTCTGGCATGCCGGTTTTCACGTTGCAGAAGGCGCAGGCCCTGGTGCAGGTGTCACCCATGATCATGAAGGTTGCATGCTTCTTGGACCAGCATTCGCCGATATTGGGACAGCCCGCCTCCTCACAGACCGTGACCAGGCCATTCTCGCGGACAATTTTCTGGGTCTCCGCATAAATGGGCGACCCCGGCGCCTTCACCCTGATCCACTCGGGCTTGCGCAGGAGGGGCGTATCGGCCCTGTGGGCCTTTTCAGGATGGCGGAGCCGGATATCGAGGAGCGTGGCCATGGATTTCAGGCTGAACGGCCCTGGAAGGCGCGGTAAGCCAAAATCAGGACACAGGCCCCTGCAACAGCCACAATCAATTGTCCCAGCAGGCCCCCAAGACCGATTCCGAGGAGCCCCAGCACATAGTTACCGACGACGGCACCGACAACACCTAAGACGATGTTCATGATGAGGCCCGTATCAAACTTCATCACTTTTTCCGCGATCCAGCCGGCAATTGCGCCCAGGATGATCGTCATAATCCAGCCAAAACCTTCCATTTTTGTGTCCTCAAGTTTGAGTTAACGGTTTTTCGAATTATCGTCCACGCAAGAGCTTGACCGCCAGAATCAAAATGACGGCACCCACAACGGATACAAGCACGTTACCCCAGAACCAGCCCTGGAAGAATTCGCCGAGTTGGATGCCAGCCGCATTGGCAAGGAAGCCGCCGATATAGGCACCGATGATACCAACAATGACATTCATGATGAGGCCCATGTCGGACTTGGTCAATTTCTCAGCAATCCAGCCCGCCACGGCGCCAATGAGCAGGGTTCCCAGCCAACCTACACCGCCGCCAAGGTCCATCAGATTGTTCATTTCAGTTCTCCCATTAACTATCAGAGTTCAGGTTAATATTTTTGCGATGATCATAACGATAATCGCACCGATGGTGGCCGTAGCTATATCACGACCATACTCGTTCTTAATGCCGAGATCGATTCCCATCCTGTTCAAGACATACGATCCCACAAAGGAACCAATCACGCCACTGATGAGATACTGAACAATGCCATAACCGCCGACTATGAAGCTGGCCAGCCAGCCTGCAACAAGGCCCAGCACAAGTGCGATGATGATATTCTTCTGGTCCATTTGTGCCCTCTATTTCCTGACCGGCGTCACGAGATATGGCCCACGACGTTGTGCGGTTCAAGTGGCATGTGAATTGAGCCTTACATGTGTATGACGCGGCCCTGGGAATCCAATACGCTCTCATGCATCATTTCGGAAAGGGTTGGATGCGGGAACACCGTGTGCATCAGCTCTTCCTCGGTGGTTTCAAGTCCCATGGCGATGACGAAACCTTGAATGAGTTCGGTGACTTCAGCACCCACCATATGCGCGCCAAGCAAGCGCCCCGTCTTGGCATCGAATATCGTCTTTACCAGACCCTGATCTTCGCCAAGGGCAATGGCCTTCCCGTTTGCAAGAAATGGGAAGCGTCCGATCTTGAGTTCAAAGCCGGCGGCTTTGGCCTTGGCCTCAGTGAGACCAACAGAGGCCACCTGCGGGTGGCAATAGGTGCAGCCCGGAATGTGCTCTTTCTTCATGGGGTGGGCATCAAGGCCCTTGATTTTCTCAACGCAGATCACGCCTTCATGCTCGGCCTTGTGGGCCAGCATGGGTGGGCCGGCCACGTCACCAATCGCATAGAGGCCGGCAACATTGGTGCGGCCAAAGCCATCGATGACGATGCAGCCCTTTTCGGTTTTGACGCCCAACGCCTCAAGCCCGAGGTTTTCGATATTGCCGACAACGCCCACGGCGGAGATCACCCGATCCACGGTGAGTTCGGTTTTCGTGGTGCCCTGCTCTATCGTCGCGGTGACGCTGTTGGCGGATTTCTTCAGTGCACTGACTTTGGCACTCAACTTGATCTTCAGGCCCTGCTTTTCCAGTTGCTTCTGGGCGACCTTGGCAATCTCGGCGTCTTCCACCGGCATGACCTGATCCATGATTTCAACCACGGTTACGTCAACGCCCATGGCATTGTAGAAGGAGGCAAACTCAATGCCGATGGCGCCTGAACCCACGACCAGCAAAGACTTCGGCATCTTGGGCGGCACCATGGCTTCGAAGTAGGTCCACACCAGTTTGCCATCAGCTTCGAGGTCCGGCAGTGCGCGAGGCCGTGCACCCGTGGCAATGATGATGTGCTTGGCCGCATAGGTGCCAGCACCGAGTGCGCCTTTGGGCTCGGGGATCTGCGGCTGCATGGCGGGCTTGGCTGATTTCGCAACACTGACTTCACCGAGTTTTGTGATCTTCGCTTCGCCCCAGATGAGTTGTACCTTGTTCTTCTTGAGCAAGCCGCCAACGCCGCCATTGAGGCGGCCCGATACACCACGCGAGCGCTGCACCACGGCGGCTGGATCAAAGGAAACATTGTCGGCTGAGAGGCCGTAGTCTTTGGCGTGTTTCATGTAATGATAAATTTCGGCCGAGCGCAGCAGCGCTTTGGTGGGAATGCAACCCCAGTTCAAACAGATTCCACCGAGGTGTTCACGCTCGACAATGGCCGTCTTGAAACCGAGCTGGGCGGCGCGAATGGCAGTGACATAGCCACCGGGACCGGAGCCAATGATGAGAACGTCGAAGTTATTGTCGGCCATAGCGATTCCTCTACTCAATCATTGTCGCCCTCGCCCGTGCGGAACGCATGGGAGAGGGTGCCCGACAGGGCGGGTGAGGGCTCTTTCTTAAGGCAGCCAAAGGGCCCTCATCCGGCCTTCGGCCACCTTCTCCCATCCTTTGGACGGGAGAAGGCGATAAACTTTATATACTCAAAATCCTCTTCACCACTGGCACCAAAGCCTGTCCTATGGCGCGAGTATTGGCGGCATCGAGGTGAACGCCATCGACCGGATCGGTCTTTGCCACTGTCGATGCATCAAAGAAATGCACCTCCATAGTTTTGGCTAGCCTTGCATAATGATAGGCAAATTTTTGCGACTCTTCGCGTGCATGGCCGAAGAGCGCTTCAAAATCCTCTTCCGAGGTTTTCACCAGATGGGGAGGTGCTATAATCAATACCTGCGGCTCGGTGTAGTTCTCGTTGAAAATGAAGGTCTGCACCACCTCTACGAGTCGCTCCATGCCCCACATCGCATCAATGGCACGAAACCGTTTCAGATCGTTGCTTCCGAGCATGATGATCACGAGATCGAGTGGTTCGTGCGATTTCAGCAGAATCGGCAGCGCAACTGCCCCGTTGCGGGATTCAAACGTCGTCGGATCTTCATGCACCGTCATGCGGCCGTTTTGCCCTTCCTCAATGACGCGCGCTCCTTGCCCTAGTCCCGCTGCCAGCGCGTTCGGCCAACGGTCCGCAAACGCATGACGCTTTCCGGTGCTCGCATCAGCGCCCCAGGTCAGACTGTCTCCAAATGCGAGAATGTTTTTCACAAGTTACACCAACATCAAGCCGGGATCTTCGATATACAGGCGGAAGGCGCTGAGGAGTTCGGCGCCGAGGGCGCCATCGACGCAGCGATGGTCGGTGGACAGGGTGACCGACATTTGGTGTTCGATCACGATGTCGTTGCCGCGCACTACAGGTCTGCGCTCGCCGACGCCAACTGCAAGGATGGTTCCATGGGGCGGGTTAATGACGGCGGAGAAATTCTTGATGCCGAACATGCCGAGATTTGAAACGGCAGTTGAGCCGCCCTGATATTCGCTCGGCAAAAGTTTTCGCGATCTGGCGCGCGTCGCATAATCCTTCATCTCGACTGAGATTTGTGTGAGCCCCTTGGTTTCCGCCTTGCGGATAATAGGCGTGATGAGGCCGCCGGGAATGGATACGGCCACGCCCACGTCGGAATGCTTGTGGAGGACCATGGCGGCTTCGGTCCACGAGGCGTTGGCGGCGGGCACTTTCATAAGCGCCATGGCCAATGCTTTGATGATGAAGTCATTCACCGAGACTTTCCAAGCGGGCTTGCCAACTTTGTCTTTGGGTGCCTGCAGGTTCAGGCGCTCACGCAGCGGCACGAGATTCTCAAGCGAGCAATCCACGGTGAGGTAGAAATGCGGGATGGTCTGTTTCGACTCCGTCAGGCGGCGGGCGATGGTCTTGCGCATGCCGTCATGGGGCACGAGGTCATAGGAACCGGGCTCGAAGAACTTGAGGATTTGCTCGTCGGACATGGGTTGGACTGCAGCTGGCCTCGCGACAGGCGCGGCACCCGGCTTGGCGTTCTCAACATCTTTCAAAACCACGCGGCCATGGGGACCGGAACCTTTGAGGGCCGCGAGATCAATGCCCTTCTGCTTGGCAATGCGTTTGGCGAGGGGTGAAGTGAAGATTCTTCCCTCTCCCCTTGTGGGAGTGGGTGGCGCGACAGAGCCGGGAGAGGGGGAACTTGGGGTTGCCACTTGCCCCCTCTCCCCCGCAGCCTGCTGCGCAGGCTTCGGACCCTCTCCCACAGGGGGAGAGGGTTGTTTGATATCACCAAGCTTCTCACCTTCGCCCAAAATGATTGCGATGGGTGCATTCACCAAAATATCATCCGTGCCTTCGGCCACCAGGATTTTGCCCAGCGTGCCTTCGTCGATGGCTTCCACTTCCATGGTGGCCTTGTCGGTCTCGATCTCGGCCAGCACATCGCCGGACTTTACCTTGTCGCCCTCTTTCTTGAGCCATTTTGCAAGCTTGCCCTTTTCCATGGTGGGAGATAGAGCGGGCATCAGAATGTTGACGGGCATGGTCCGGTACTCTCTCTATGACTTGACGGAAAGTGGAGAATGTTTTGCGGCGGCCTTGGCCAGATCGGCGGTCAGGTTCTTGCGGATTTCTTCAAGGTTGCCAGCGGTGGTGCCGTGACCCATTTCGGCGCAGGAGGCAGCGACCTGCTCTGCCATACCCGCCAGCACATGGCCCCAAATATCAGCCTTGCCGAAGGCCATGGCGTTGAGCGATAGGCTCAAATGGCCATTGGTGATCCAGGCGCGCACCAGTTCGCCGGCCTTCTCATCATGAAATACTTCATGGGGCGGCTGCAATTGATGTGGATGCGTTTCGTGGCTGTGATCGTGATGGTGATCATGGTCAGACATAGAGAACTCCCTTCGCGGCCGCCACCACTTCATCGGCATTGGGGAGCGCGAGTTTTTCGAGGTTTGCGGCGTAAGGCATGGGCACGTCCTTGCCGGCCACGCGGGCTACAGGTGCATCGAGGTAATCAAAGGCATGGGTCATGATTTGTGCCGCGATTTCAGACGTGACGGAAAATTGCGGATAGCCCTCTTCCACGGCCACGCAGCGGTTGGTTTTCTTCACGCTCTCAATAACAGTGGCCAAATCCATGGGGCGAATGGTGCGGAGGTCGATGACTTCCGCTTCGATGCCTTCGGCGGCGAGCTTGTCGGCGGCGGCGAGTGAATAGGTCATGCCGATGCCGAAGGAGACGATGGTGACATGCTTGCCGGCGCGCGCGATGCGGGCCTTGCCGATGGGCACGATCCAGTCATCAAGCTTCGGGACTTCAAAACTCTTGCCGTAGAGGATTTCGTTTTCCAAAAAGATCACGGGATTTGGATCGCGGATGGCTGATTTCATCAGGCCTTTGGCGTCGGCTGCCGAGTAAGGCATGACGACTTTGAGGCCGGGGACTTGGGAATACCACGCGGCGTAGTCCTGGGAGTGCTGGGCGGCGACACGGGCCGCCGCGCCATTGGGACCACGGAACACGATGGGGCAACCCATTTGCCCACCGGACATGTAAAGCGTCTTGGCGGCGGAATTGATGATCTGGTCAATGGCCTGCATGGCGAAATTGAAAGTCATGAATTCAACGATGGGCTTGAGGCCTGCAAAGGCCGCACCGGTGGCAATGCCGGCAAAGCCATGTTCGGTGATGGGTGTATCGATCACGCGTTGCGGTCCGAACTCTTCCAGCATGCCCTGGCTGATCTTATAGGCGCCCTGGTATTCGCCCACTTCCTCGCCCATCAGGAACACGTCCTTGTCGCGGCGCATTTCTTCGGACATGGCGGCGCGGATGGCTTCGCGCACGGTCATCGTCACCATTTCGGTGCCTTCCGGAACTTCCGGATCAGCTGAAGCTGGCGCAGCTACGATGGCAGGTGCCGCTACAGGTGCGGATGAAGGCGCTTCAACAGTTGCTGCCTTTGGTGCAGGTGCTGCATCGGCCTGACCGATTACTGCAATCGGCGTGTTGACTTTAACGTTCTCTGTACCCTCAGCCACTAAAATGGCGGTCAGCGGTCCCTCGTCGACGGCTTCCACTTCCATGGTGGCCTTGTCGGTTTCGATCTCGGCCAGCACATCGCCGGATTTGATATTGTCGCCGACATTTTTCAGCCATTTGGAAAGTTTGCCTTCTTCCATGGTGGGCGAAAGGGCGGGCATCAGAATGTTTGGCATTGGAGGCTCCGGTCCTTACGCGCTTTTGTAAATGTCGGTGTAGAGTTCTGAAATATCAGGCTCTGGATTGCTTGTGGCAAAATCGGCGGCTTCGGTGACGGTCACGCGGATATCGGCGTCGATCTTCTTCAAGTCATCTTCGCTGGCCATGCCCGATTTCAGGATGCGGGCCTTTACCTGCTCAATGGGATCCTTCTCCTCGCGCATCTTCTGCACTTCTTCCTTGGCGCGATATTTGGCGGGATCGGACATGGAGTGGCCGCGATAGCGGTAGGTCATCATTTCGAGAATGTAGGGGCCCTCGCCAGAACGGCAATGCTCAACGGCGCGGTCGCCTGCTTCCTTCACGGCGCGGACATCCATGCCGTCCACCTGCTCGGAAGGTATGTCGAAAGCCTCCCCGCGGGCACCCAAGTGATCGGATTTTGCGGTGGAGCGCGGTGCTGCGGTTCCCATGGCGTAGCGGTTGTTCTCGATCACGAAGATGACGGGGAGTTTCCAGACGCTGGCGATGTTGAAGGTTTCATAGACCTGGCCCTGGTTGGCGGCGCCGTCGCCATAATAGGTGAGTGCCACATGGTCATTGCCGCGATACTTGTTGGCGAAGGCCAGCCCCGCCCCCAGCGGCACCTGGGCGCCGACGATGCCGTGGCCCCCAAAAAACTGCTTTTCGCGGCTGAACATGTGCATGGATCCGCCCTTGCCGTGAGAATAGCCGTCCCGGCGGCCGGTGAGCTCGGCCATGACGCCCTTGGGGTCCATGCCGGCAGCCAGCATGTGGCCATGGTCGCGGTAGGAGGTGATGAGCTGATCGCCGTCTTTCACGGCCATTTGCATGCCGATGACCACGGCTTCCTGGCCGATATAGAGGTGGCAGAAGCCGCCGATAAGGCCCATGCCGTAGAGCTGGCCCGCCTTTTCCTCGAAGCGGCGGATGAGCAGCATGTCCTTGTAGGCGCGGAGTTCCTCCTCGGACGAAAAACCGCTGTTTTTGATGGCTGATTTGTCGGCCTTCTCGGCCTTGGTGCCTTTACGCGAAATATAGGCCGATTTCACCGCCATAAGCTCCTCCCGCAATGCTTTTTGACACCTTCCATAGCATTAAGCGGTTGAGATGGCTTGCTAATACTGACGTTAAATGAAATTCAGTTTACGTCTTGGATTTCATTGGAGAATTATGGTGAATCGAGCACAATCAGCTCGCTGGGCCGGGCGACATCAAGGGTTTGGCGGGCCATTTCATCCAGCATATCGGGGTCCACGGATTCTGGCCTGAGAAGCGCTACCCGACGCTCAAAATCGCTGCGCTGCTTCCGGATTGCCGTGAGATCGCCGGTCAGTTGCCCGGACTGGCCTTTCAACTTCTCATTGAAATGAAAGCCACGGGGGCCTTCAAAGCCATGCCAGGCAAAAAACCCAAGCAGGCCAAGGCAGGCACAGGTGACAACACTATCGAATTTGGATATGCGCATGGGGCAGCAGATTTCGGAGGAATCGCTTAAGGTTTGGTAAACACGCCGCAGTATGCGGGCTTGCTTTTTGACCCAAAGGATACGATGTAAGGGCAAAGGTTATTACAGATGTTATCGAGCAGCCGATTCATAGTCGCCATTCACGCTCTCAGCGTGCTTGCCCGCCATGCCAACAAAGGCCCGGTGTGCTCGTCGGCTATTGCCACAAGCGTGGACACCAATCCGGTGGTCATCCGCAGGCTCATGGCGGAGCTGGAAAAGGCAAAGCTTGTGCGGGCAACGGCTGGCCGTTCCGGCGGATTTGAACTCGAAAGAAATGCTGAAGGCATTACGCTGGCTGATATCTATCAGGCGGTGGAAGATGAAACCGTATTCCGCATGCACAAGACGGATCCCAATTCGAATTGTCCGGTTGCTTGCCAGATGGGAAAAATTCTGGGCGCGCCGTTGCGTGCCGCAGAGAGCGCATTGTCATGTTCCCTGGCGCTCACCACCTTGCGTGATGTGGCCGAAGCCATTCACTGAACTGATTATCGTTCAATAAATTCCATCAATTATTTTGTCATCCCGTCGAAAGACGCTATCGTGTGCACACATCTCCTTGAGTCATTTCAATGAGTTAACTGAAATGATTAGAATATTGGTCGTTTTTCTTGCGTTAACGTAGTCCATATGACCTCTACCTACGCTTGCTAAGTTGCTGATCTAGAGTCATTTTTTGGAGGCAAAAAGATGTGTGCACACGATAGCGGCGTCCGCCGGGATAACGGAATGTGGAGGGATGGCTACTTCAAAATCCTGAAATCACCGATGGCGATGCTTTCAGCGTTGGCGGGGCCCGCGATGCGGAGCCAGACACCCTTGCCCATGGCGTGATCAGGTATGGCAAAGGATTGCTTGCCGGGTGTTGTCTGCAAGTTGAAGCTTTGAATGGGCCTGCCGGTGGTATCCATTTGGCCCTCGGGCAGAACCATTACGTCCAACTGGGTGGCCGCCGCAGTGGAACTATCTGACGGAGGTATGTATTCAATCAGATTCACGGGCTGAGCAATGTCTTCAGCAAAGTTTATCAGTACATTCAGTTCGCGGTCAGGAGCCGAAATGTTGAGGGAGGTTTCCGACTTGCCATCAAAGAGTTCGGCCAGGCGATAGCGCTGTTCGGCGCCATCCTTGAGGGCGGCTGAAAACTGTGCGCCCTGCCCTATATCGAAAGGGCCGGATTGAACGGCATCACCCTTTTCCACGGGAACATCAGCTTTCGCCGTTGGCGATTCCACGGCAAGCGTTACCTGCACGGGCGGTTGCGGAGGTGCCACACCTGGCAACAGGGTTTGATAGGCGGCAATGGCAACGCCTGCGATGGCCGCGAAACTCGTAGCCACCATATGGGCATTGGTGAAGCGGGCCGGCTTAGGATTTGAGGATGGTTGCCCCGGCATATTGCGCCTGTGTTCCTAGTTCTTCTTCGATACGCAGCAACTGGTTATACTTCGCCAAACGATCAGACCGCGCCAGCGAACCCGTCTTGATCTGGCCGCAGTTTGTGGCAACAGCAAGGTCGGCAATGGTTGAATCCTCGGTTTCGCCCGAACGATGGCTCATCACGGCGGTGTAGCCCGCCTTGTGGGCCATTTCCACGGCTTCAAGCGTTTCGGTGAGCGAGCCGATCTGGTTCACCTTCACCAGGATTGAATTGGCGATGTGTTCGGTAATGCCGCGCTTGAGTCGCGTGGTGTTGGTGACAAACAGGTCATCGCCCACGAGTTGATGGGTCTTGCCGATGAGATCGGTGATCTGCTTCCAGCCGTCCCAGTCATCTTCCGACATGCCATCTTCAATGGAAATGATGGGGAAATCCTTAGCGAGCTTGGTCAGGTATTTCGCCTGCTCGGCGATGGAGCGCTTCTTGCCTTCGCCTTCGTAGTCATAAACGCCGTTCTTGAAGAGCTCGGCGGCGGCGCAATCAAGGCCCAAATAGATTTCCTTGCCCGGCTTGTAACCCGCCTGCTCGATGGCTTTAAACGCGAATTCCAAAGCAGCTTCAGCAGAAGGAAGATTTGGTGCGAAGCCGCCTTCATCGCCCACATTGGTATTGTGGCCGGCTTTCTTGAGGGATGCCTTTAAAGTGTGAAATACTTCCGCCCCCATCCGCAGCGCTTCTTTGAAGGTGGGAGCGCCAACAGGGAGAATCATGAATTCCTGAAAATCGATGGGGTTGTCGGCGTGAACACCGCCATTGATGATGTTCATCATGGGAACAGGAAGCGTGCGCGCCGAGATGCCACCGACATAGCGATAGAGCGGCTGGCCGCAGGTTTCGGCAGCGGCCTTTGCTGTGGCAAGGGACACGCCCAGAATGGCGTTAGCGCCGAGGCGGGATTTGTTGGGTGTGCCATCAAGGGCGATCATGGCACGGTCCACAGCAATCTGGTCTTCGGCGTCCATGTCGATGAGGGTGTCAAAAATTTCGCCGTTCACGGCGGCGACAGCCTTGGTCACGCCCTTGCCGCCATAGCGCTTCTTGTCGCCATCACGGAGTTCCATCGCTTCATGGGCACCCGTTGATGCACCTGAGGGAACGGCGGCACGACCGAAGGAACCATTCTCAAGGATTACGTCCACCTCAACAGTAGGATTGCCGCGACTATCGAGAATTTCGCGGGCGGTAATGTCGAGAATGGCGGTCATGGGACTCTCCGAATTGAAATCGGCTGGCCTTATGACTTGGACCTGTGTCGAATGCAAGAAGGGATAGATGGGGGCTTTGAGGCTCCTCTATGGTCCCAAACTATTCAGTGCCTCGGTAGGACTTAAATGCCGCCACGTTCAGCATTTTAAACTTTCCTATTCCGCAGCGCCCATATCCCGCTCCCTCGCCCTTTTGCCATCGTAAACAGGTCAGGATATGTTGGCTTGTAAATGCGTGAATCACTTGAATGAGTTTCAAGGCAGTCGCGAATTGCTGAATCGGAATTTTCAGGAACAGATCGACCAGCAGTCGTTCTGATCTGAACTACCTTCCGATAGATGGCTTTAAGTGAGGCCCTGCCGCCAAGCTCTTCAAGCGCCCTAACGACATCATCCACCCACCTTATTCTACCAGCCTGAGGTGGTGTACGTCTTTGATCTGTGGACGTAGCAGACTGACCAAGGATGGATGTTATTTTGGATAGTTGATGTAGATCAGTCTCGATGTGTTTATAAGCATTGACGCGGCTCGACTCGTATATTTCTAATAGTTCCTGAATGTAGTTGCAGCACCTATCCAACAAGAGCGCTTGGGTTTTTGACATGTTCCATTTCCTTTTAGAATTGAAGGTTTGGAGGTCGCTCAGAAAGAACTCTCTCTCACTTGGTTGGGTATTGTTATGGGTCGCTTGTTGGGTCCAATAGAGTTGATACTAAATTCACCCGGTTCCGAGACGTGGGCCGTCCCCGGTTTGACCGATGGCCTGCCGAAATTTGCAAATGATTTCACACGGGCAAGGACGCTTGATCCCTCCAATGGCTTCTGATCTGCGGCGTAGTAGTCGAACCAAGGAAGACCGCTCTTTTTATAGTCCACCGTGGATGGAGGTTGAGTGGGGGGATTGGAGCCAGTGATCGAGAGCCAGGACGAAGCATTCAAGACGGTGACGAAGCAGCGGGAGGATTGCTTCATATCCCAGGCATCAAGTCCGTAAGGGTCGGCATAGACTTCTTGCCGCATCTCTCCACCGGCTGCGAAACCCATGTCGAGAGTTGCGCTGGCAACGCATCCTCTTATGGAGTTTTCAAAGTCTGCTCGATGTCGATCTGGGTATAGCCTATCGTACACGTCTCGCTTCATGGGAAAGGCTGTGATCTGAAGGCCCCCATTCTCGGCTTGTCCGGTGATTTGTTCTTCGACCGTCGCACCTTGCCCAAGCACTGTGGCCACAAACTGCCTAATCGTGCCTTTCTTTACGCAGAAACCATCAAGCCACGGCTGAGTTGGAACGACGAGGTAGTCCTGCGGATCGGTGTGAAGGCCATCACGCCATGGCTCGCCAGTGATCGCGTTGATCTTTCCGGCCGCAATCTTGATTGCAAAGGGATATTGCCCCTTCAGCGTAAATGGGCTTCTAAAATTGAGCCACATCGCTTCCGCTTGCCACATTGGCATCACGACGCCACCACGACGCGCCAATGCGTGAGGCAACTTTTTTGCAAAGTCATCGATGTGCCGTAAATCAAATAAGCCAAGTCCAGCCGGTAGAGGATATTGCCTGTCATCATCAGGGATGCGCAGGGTACGCTGGAAACCTACGCTGCAGACGGCATCCGGATGGCTCTCATCAAAACGAAAGACAAGCTCTTTATTCTCAAGCGTAATCATGTGCGTCTCCTACGAGTATCACTTTACCATTCACCATCTCGGACGTAAGCGTCCGGCGGTTTACGCGGCTAGGGCTTGAGATGGGGCGGCTGACCAGTTCCACGGCAACAATTCCGCGACACGATTGATTTTGTGATCGGCG